>QHSC01000311.1 GCA_003220345.1 Candidatus Rokuibacteriota bacterium
AGCAGAGAGGGATCGTGGAGGCCTTTCCCAGGACGATCAGCGAATCAAACCAGCTCATCCGGAGCGGGTGCGCCCACAGGAGGATCGCCCCCGAGACCGCAGCAAAAAGGGAGAGTCCCTCGAAGAGAGCTAATTTCAAAGCCATGGCTAAATCAGTCGACGGTCACGTTCTGGGTGAGGTTTCTGCGTTGGGCATACGACTACGCGGCCTCCACGAGAGTGCAGTCGACCTGGACCGCATAACTCCGTTGCAGGAGGTCGACGGACATCACCAGCAGGCCTTTGTTCGGCTTGCTCCGGACCAGGATGCCTTCGACATCGGCGAGCGGTCCCCGGGTGATCCGCACCCGTTGCCCCTCGCGGAGATAGGCATACGCATACGGGAGGATCGGCACACGAGCACGAAGGACTCGCTGGATGGCCTCGATGGTTTGATCCGGGACGACGTCCAATCGATCCCACCGCTCCCCGAGAACGCGCACCAGCCCCCTGGCTTTGCGGACTTCCACATAACTGACTTTGTCCATTGCGTGATGCAAGAAGAGATAACCCCCGAACAGTGGGGCGCGCGAGAGGCGCCGGATCCCAAACCGCCGGGACCAGGCGTCGATGGTAGGCAGAAACAGTTTGAAGCCCTTCGGCGCGAGCTGGTCATGGACGAGCTGCTCGCAGTGGCTGTGAGTCCACAGGACATGCCAACCAGGGCTCGCGCAGCTGAGCGGCTCGGACTCGACAGGCTCGATGGCGGTTTCTGGCAAGGCTTCGCCCCCTTTGGGTCTCAGCTCCGTCCGGGAGCTGAGCCAATCACGACAACGTTGCCCAACACGGCCAGCTTCACCGTGGGGGTCCTCCCGACTATCCGGAACTCACTGCTATCGGATGTCGGAGGACCTTGTCTTTGCTCCGTTGAACGGCTGTATGCGTTTAGCCGCCCAGCGCCAGCGCGCCCCGCGCACCTTCTCGCCGTAATCCTCCCGTCGGTAGTCGGACAGGAGTTGATCGCTGCGATTGAACACGAGGCCGAGCACCTTGTCGGCCGCCAGCACGTTGAGCGCCTCGGCGAGGGCTCGCCGCGGCGTCTTGTCGCAGGCCAGCACGACGATGAACTTGTCGACGAATCCCCCGATCAACTGACAATCCGGCATCGGCAGAAGCGGCGGGGCATCGATGACGACGTAGTCGTAGGACTCGCGCGCTTCTTCCAGGAGAGTTCGAAGCCGGGCGGCCTTGAACAGCTCGTAGGTGGCCTTCGCCGATTGACCGCCGAGCACAACGGCAAAATTGAACGGGCGCACCGCTCTCGCGATGTCGGCGAGATCCAGCCGAGGATCGACGATGGCGTCGACGAGCCCGGGCTGGTTCGGATCGAGGCCCAGGCGCCGCCCGATCTGCGGACGACGGACGTCGAGATCGAGTAACAGCACGCGGGCGTCGGAGGCTTGACTGAGCGCCCCCGCCAGATTGATGGCCGTCGTCGTCTTTCCGTCACCGACACTCGGGCTGGAGACGCCGACGACCGAGACGGCACTCTCGCGATGTGTCTGCTCGATCACGAAGCGAAGCGCCCGGTACTGCTCGGCCGCGAACGATGCGGGGGCCAGCAAACTGACGAGGTGATCGTCGACGCGGTGCAGGGGCTCAACCGGCGCTTCGGCCACGAGGCGCAGGGCTGAGTCGCCTTTCGGTTCCGGCGGAGCCGGCACCGGTAAGGACTGTGGCGCCTGCAGCGCGCGGTCCCGCTTCGCCTGTTCGAGCGCTTCCCAGAACTGGCTCATCGGATCAAGAGATCGCGGGCCAGTCGCGCCACGTCGAGGAGTTGGTGAGCTTCGGGGACCCAGGGCAGGATGGCGATGCCGCCAGCGATCGCCGCCACGAGCGCACCCAGCGCCCACCGGCGTGCGGTGAGGCGTCCCCGGCGTCCATGCACCGGTACGGGGACAGGGCGCCGGCCCTGGTCGAGATACGTGACGGCCTGCCGCACGAGGTCGGCGTCGATCCGCCGCGTCTGCTCGGCGTAACCGATCACGAGGCTGTGGTCGCACAGAATGTTGATGAGCCGCGGGATCCCCCCCGCGTGCCGGGCGATACGAGTAACGGCGCGGTCCGTGAAGATGCCCACGTCGCGGGCGCCCGCGATGCGGAGCCGCGTGCGGATGCGGAGCTGGCGAAGGCTGGGGAGTTGGAGCTTATCGGCCAGCTCCGGCTGGCCCACGAGCAGGATCTGGAGCAGCTTCTCCCTGGGCGTCTCGAAGTTCGACAGGAGTCGCACCTGCTCCAGGGTCGCCGGCGACAGGTTCTGCGCCTCGTCGATGATGAGTACGGCGCCGCGGCCCTGACTCCGTCGTTCTCGCAGGAAGCGATTGAGGGTGCGCAGGCGCTCGGCGGCGCTGACGCCGTCGGTGGGCAGACCGAAATCCCGCAGCATGCTCTCGAGGATGCCGTCGAACGGCAGCGTCGAGTTGAAGATCAGCGCGGCGGCGGTCCTGGCGTCGAGGCGTTCGAGGAGCGCATGGAGCAACGTCGTCTTGCCGGTTCCCACCTCGCCGGTCAGGACGAGAAAGCCGCGGTTGTCCTCGACGCTGTAGACGAGCTGGGCCAGCGCCTCGCGGTGCTCGGGCGTCATGTAGAGGAAGCGCGGGTCCGGCGTCGCGCTGAACGGCTTCTCCTGGAATCCGTAGAAGTTCAGGTACATTTCCGACCCGTCACACGCCGCCGCGCGAGAGCAATCCCACGAGCCATTCGTTTCCGTCGCCGATGCGATGCGCAGCTCCACCCAGAGCGGACACCGACAGGACGATGAGCGCGAGGGCGAGCCACACCCGCCGCCGCCGGGCCGCGAAATCGACCGGCGCCAGGATCGTCGGAATGTTGACGAGGACCGGGACCGGTGTGAAAGCACGCACCTCGTCGAGCCCGTGGAACGAGGTGTCCAGCTGCTCGGCGAGCCAGACCGCAGCGGCCGCCAGTGCGACCGAGCCCACGAGGCCCATAAGAAGGAACTTGATGCGGTCCGGCGCCGCGGGTCGGTGGGACGCGACCCCCCGATCCAGGATCGCGAACTGCTCGCCCTTCTGGCGCTGCTCCATGTCTTCGGCCAGCTGCGCTTCCTGGTAGCGCTTCAGCAGCGTTTCATAGTGCTCCTTGGTGGTCTGGTAGTCGCGAGAGAGCTCCTGGAACTCCTGCTCGCGCTGCGGCGTGCTCTCCACCCGGGTGTGATAGCGCGCGATGGTGGCCTGCAGCCGCCGCTCGTCGTCCTTGAGCGCCTTGAGCTCCGCATCGATCTCGCTCAACACACCCTTGATGCGCAGGACCGTCGGATCCGGCAGCGGGACGGGGACATGCGTGAGAGGCGCGTCGCTTGAAGCAGAGGTCGCCGGCTTCCCGCGCAGCTCCCGCTCCAGAGCCGAGATCTCCGCCTTCACCCGTGCCACTTCGGGATACCGCTCGGTGTACTGCGTGCGAAGCTCCGTGAGCTCCTGGCGAAGCCGTTCCAGGCGGACGGCCGCCGCCTCGGGCGGTACTGGTACCCCCGATCGGCTGACGATGGCGGCGGGTCCTGGGCGCGGCTGGATGAGCTCGGCATCGCCGAGCTGTCGCTCGAGCGCCTCGCGGCGGGCCATCGCCAGCGTCTGGCGATCGCTGTTGACACGGAGGTGGCCGCCGAGCGTCTCGAGGGCGGCGAGATTGGTGGTCATCTGCTGGGGCAGCTCACCGATGTGGCGCCGGGTGTACTCACTGACCCGCCGCTCCAGGACGTCGAGCCGCTTCTTGGTCTCGTCGAGCCGCGCGCGAAGGAACTCCGCCGTTCCAGTGGCCTGGCGAGCGCGGACCCTCGCGTTCTCCTCCACGTAGAACGAGGCGAGGGTATTCGTGACCTCTGCCACGGTTACCGGGTCACCGCCACGGTAGCTGACCGTAAACGCGACCGTTTTGGGTCCGCCTGCGCTGGACCGATCGTCCGACTTCGTCACGAGGACGATGTCCTTGCGCATTCGATCGACCAGCTCCTCGATCGACATGTATCCGCGGAGCTCCGGATAGAGATCGAACCGGGTGATGAGGCCTGCGAGGCGCGAGCGGCTCAAGATCGCCTGGCTCATGGTCTGGAGCCGCGTTTCCACCTCGCCGGTCACCGTGGGCCGAACGAAGGCCTCAGGGACCTGCTGCCGCTCGACCAGGACCGTCGCGGTCGAGCGATAGACATTGGGCAGGGAGGTGGCCAGCCCAACGACCACGGCGGCAGGCGCAGCGAACGCCACCACGGCGATCCACTTGCGACGCTTCCAGATGCCAGCGATCTGGTCAAGCATCGCCACACCGTGCAGCCATTCGAGCCACGCGCCAGGTCACGGGACCAGCACGATATCGCCAGGCTGCAGGTAGAAGTTCTCCTGCTCGCCACCGGCGGCGACCACTTTGTTGTAATTGAAGGGTATCCGCTTCATCGTCTGTCCTTCGGGCCGGAGGATCACGATTCGACCGCGACTGGCGAACTGGGTGAGACCCCCGGCCAGGGCCAGGACGTCGAGCACCGTCGTCCAGCTCTTGAGGTCGTAGCGAGCCGGCCTGACGACCTCGCCCATCACTGAAACCTTGAAGCTGCGAACCTCGGTGACGATGACCGAGACCTCGGGGTTCGGCATGAACTCGGCAAGTTTCTTGATCAACGTGTCCCGCAATTCGGTGGCGGTGAGCCCCACCGCCCGGACATCGTGGATGAGCGGCAGCGAAATCATCCCGTCGGGCCGCACCGGGACGGTCCGACTGATTCCATCGTTCTTCCAGACCGATATCGCCAGTGTGTCCTCGGGCCCGATCCGATATTCGTCGAGCACCGGCCCTGGGTGACCATTGGACGGAGCCCGATCCTGCGCATGGGCTTGTCCTGTGATGATCATGATCACGACGACCGCGATGGCGTAGACCCGTCTGATCATGATGCGGTCCATTCTCCGGGCCGTGGGGCCCAGCCCGCGCCGGCATGGGGTGAAGACGCCCGGTTGTCCTGCAGGCCCACCCGCTTCATCTTGTAGAGCAGGGCTCGGTAACTGATCTTCAGTGCCTTCGCCGCTCGCACGCGGTTCCAGCCCGTCTGCCCGAGGACCTTGGAGATCGCCTCCCGCTCTGCGGCGAGCGACGCCTTGCGCGAAATGTCCTTGAGCGAGATCTCCGTGATGGGCGCCTTCGTTGGTCCGTTGCCACGCGGGTCGGCACTCGCGTGAGGGACGGAAATGCGGGTGAGGAGCGGGTCCCGGAGAACGATCATGCGTTTGATCAAGTTTTCCAGCTCGCGAACGTTGCCGGGATATCGCTGCTGGGTCAGCCGATCCATCACGGCGGAAGGAATCGAGAATCCCTCGCGCCGGAAGATCTTCGCGTACCGCTGCACGAAGTAGTCGACGAGGACGGGAATTTCCTCGGTGCGTTCACGCAGGGGCGGTACGGCGATTTGAATGACATTGAGGCGGTAGTAGAGATCCTCCCGGAAGCGCCCTGCTGCGACGGCACGCTCGAGGTCCTGGTTGGTCGCCGCGAGGACCCGGACATCGATCTTCAGCGTCGATTTGCCGCCGACGCGGGAGAAGTCGCCATCATGGAGCACGTGGAGGAGCTTGGCCTGGAGCGAGGGGTGCAGGTCGCCGATCTCGTCGAGGAAGATCGTGCCGTGATGGGCGGCCTCGAA
>QHSC01000312.1 GCA_003220345.1 Candidatus Rokuibacteriota bacterium
ACTGGAATTGAAGAGGCCTGAAGGGTCCTTCAGGGAGGCTCCCTTGGCGAAGGTCATCTTCACGACATTCTTGTACGTCTCACCGGTGCAGATCAGCCCGTTGTGCGACCAGACTGGAGTCCCTCTCCACTTCCACTCCTCGGCCACTTCGGGGTCTGCCTCCTTGATCAGGGCGCGGAGCCGGGAGAGCATCTCGCCCCTCCAGTCGCCCAGATCCTCGATTCTCGCGTCTATTAGCTCAGATGGAGACTCGGCTTTCTTCGACCGGCTCTTCTTCATGTTACCTGCCTCTCCTTGGGTCGCTTTTCTCCCTTGCCTTGCGACACCCCTGAGCCTCGTGAATCGCTGGCTGACTCTGGTTTGGTCTCCCGGCGGACCGAGCCTCGAGACGAGTTCGCCGCCAGTAGACAACCGAGGCCCCCGCTGACTGTTCTGAGTCCTCGAAGGACGGCCCGCACGACGTTCCGGATATCTTACCTTCTGGCTCGATCGTCTCACGCTCGACCGCGGCAGCCCCGCTCCCGCATGACCAATCAGGCGGGCTGGTCAGTCACACACCGTCGTCGTGGCCCCGGAAGGAGAGATGGCATTTCTTCCGTGGGCCGTGCTGAAGCTTCCGACCGAGACCTGACGGCAGTGTCGAACCGGCGCGGGTGAGCTCCCGCGCGAGCCGCCGAGGCCGGGCGAGCCCGGGCCGGCGGTGCCTCCGGACCCGATCGCCGAGCTATCCGTGGAGCCCTGGGCGACGTCGAGCGCCGCCGCGAGCACGATCATCGCCATGAGCGCGCCGAACACCTTCTGCCCGTCGGCGGCCACCTTCGGGCCGGCTGACTTGCTCGGCTGATCGGGGTCCTGGACCTTTGGAAGGTGCCCCGTCGCGGCCTTCTGCCTGTACTTGGCCGCCTTCTCTCTGAGCCAGTCCAGATCCTTTCCCTTGCACGCTTCGGACTTCTCGAACCACTTTTCGGCCTGCGCGCGGTCCTGGGGCACGCCGTCGCCGTTGAAGTAGAGCCCGCCGATGTTCATCATCGCAACGCAGTCGCCACCTTCGGCGCCCTTCAGATAGGCATCCATCGCCATCTTGTACCAGTACGGACGCGATCCCCCGAGATATCCCTTGTTGTAGAGATAGCCTACGAGCGCCCAGCCCGCAGGATCGTCCCTCCTCGCGGCCTCCTGCGCCCAGTAGCGCGCGCGGGTGTCGCTCACTCCCGTTCGCGTCGCGGCGTATGCATAGGAGAGCGGCACCATCGCGGGAACGTAGCCTGCCAGCGCGGCCTTCCGGAGCAGCTCGAGCGCAGTGGCCGGACTCGCGGCGACGCCCGAGCCGTCGCGGTAGAGCACGGCGAGGCTGTACGTCGCCTCGTAGTCCCCGCCGTCCGAGGCCTGCTGGTACCAGTACGCCGCTCCCACGTAGTCGGGCTTGACGTTGCCGTCGGCGCCGACGGAGCCGAACTCGTAGAGCTTTGCCAGGGCCATCTGAGCCCTGACACTGCCGGCGTCGGCCTTTGCCGTGAGCTCACGCTTGAGCTGTTCGACCGAGCCCGGCTTCGCCGCTGCGCTGCTCAAGGCCGGCCGAGGCAGTGGCGCCCTTGGAGTCCCATAGGCGAAGCCCGTCGTCCCCGGCTCGCCGAGCGCCTTCAATGCCAGCGCCTTCAACTGCTCCAGGGTGGCGGTGCCGTTGATCGTCAAGACCATCGTTCCACCCCTGAATACAGCGAGGGTTGGAGCGTTCGGCCCTCCGTGCGACACCGCCGCGTCCCCGAGCCCGGAGACCTCGGCGGGGTTGTCGTAGGTCTTCTCGTCGATGAACTTCAGGTACTGCTCCACCGCGGCGCGGTTGGGCGCGGCCGCGTACTGGACGTTCACCGACACGTCCACCCGCTGAGGCGGCCTGGGCTTGTTCTGCGCGAAGTTGGTGAAGTGGCAGCTCGCGCCGCCGGCCTGAGACATGGGCTCCTCGAGCGCCACGCCCAGGACAGACTCCACCTCCGCCCTGGTGAAAAGGTCGCAAGCCTTCTTGTCCTGCGCATGAGCGACCGAGGCGATTGCCAGGGCCACGCAGCCAAGGACAGCGCGCAAGCCGGACGGAAGTCGCATGCTGGCGCAAGTGTACCCGCATACGCCATCAAAACAAGACGAGGTAACTGACGCAATGGCTCGCCTGAGTCCGGCGCCTTCACGCGAGGAAGCTCGGTCGCTCCAATGCGCCCGAGGGCACGAGCGCGGTTGACAGGCCACAGCGGCCAAACTAGAGTCGCAATGATGAGCCAGGGCTGCGCCGGCTGTGGCTTCGACGTGGCCGCCGAATTCGCGTTCTGTCCGAAGTGTGGGCGCAAGGTTGCCGCGCTGTGCGGGTCCTGCGGCACGTCGTCCCCTCCCGACTTCGCCTTCTGCCCGCGCTGCGGCGCCGGGCTCGGCCCGGCCGAACCCGCGTCCCCTCTCGCCGCGCGCCCCATCCCTGTCGCGTCCGCCGGCCCCGTCGCCCATGAGGCTTCCCGCCCTCGCCCCGCTCCCGAGGGCGATGCCGGCGGGAATCGCCGGCCCGCCACTGTCCTCTTCGCCGACCTTGCCGGCTTCACGGCAATCGGCGAGCGGCTGGACCCCGAGGATGTTCGCGCCTTCCAGAATGACCTCTTCGCCGCGCTCTCGGCCGCCATCGAACGGTACGAGGGCTTCGTCGAGAAATATGTCGGCGACGCCGTCATGGCCGTGTTCGGCGCCCCCATCGCCCACGAGGACGATCCCGAGCCCGCGCTGCATGTCGGCGTCAACACGGGGCTGGTGGTAGCCGGTCGGCTGGCCGGTCAGGACGCGGCGTTCGCCGTCACCGGCGATACCGTGAACACAGCCGCGCGGCTCCAGTCGAAGGCGGAGGGGGGGCAAACCCTGGTGAGCCAGGCCACCTACCTCCTCACCCGCCACGCCTTCGCTTTCGAGGCGCTGGGGCAGCTGACCCTGAAGGGCAAGGTGGAACCTGTTCCCGTCTACCGAGTCGTCGGGATTGCCGATGCGCCGCGGCCGCGCCGGGGACTCGAGGCGGAGGGGTTGGTCTCGCCGCTCGTCGGCCGTGACGCCGAGCTCGCCCAGATGCAGGCCACCTTCGATCGTGGGCGCCGCGGCCACGCCCAGATCGTCATCATCGGCGGCGATGCCGGCGCCGGCAAGTCACGCCTCCTCGCTGAGTTCCTCGCTCGGCTCGATGCCACAGGCCAGGTTGCGGGCGTCACCGTGCGCCAGGCCGCGTGCTCGTCGATGGGCGAGCAGCCCTACGGCGTCATCGCGCGGTTCTTCCGCGAGGGCTACGGAGTGACTCCGGACGACACCTTGGCCGTGGCGCGCGAGAAGATCACGAACGGTCTCCGGGCCCTCGGCGTCGCCGAGGACGAGGTGGCTGGTGTGGCGCCGATCCTCGGCTACGTGCTCGGGCTCGAGGCGGGCGACAAGCTCGCGGAGGTCGAGCCCGAGACGGCCAAGCGCCAGATCTTTCTCCTCCTGCGCCTGGTCTTCGAGCGCCGGCTGAGCCAGGGACCCCTCCTCCTCGTCGTGGAGGATCTCCATTGGGCCGACGCCGCCTCCGTCGAAGGGCTTCGAGTCATGGCGGACTGGCTGAGCGACCGCCCACTTGTCATCCTCTGCACTGGCCGGCCGAGGTTCGACGTTCGCGCCCTGGCCACAAGCCGCGCCAGTCTCACCACGCTTCGGCTCCCGGACCTCACCGAGCAAGACGGCACTGCGATCCTCGACGCCTTCTTCGGACCCGCCGCCGCCCAGCTTCCGGCACGGCTGCGCGAGGTCATCGTCAAGCGGGCGGGCGGCAACCCCTTCTACCTGGAGGAGATCGTCCGAGACCTGATCGCGACGGGCGTGCTGGCCCGCGACCGCGGTGAGTGGCTCTGCACCGCCGACGCCGCCGCCGTCGACGTGCCGACCTCCATCCAGGGTATTCTCCTCGCTCGCGTCGACCGCCTCCCGGCGGCCGCCAGGCAACTGCTCCAAGAGGCAGCCGTGCTCGGTCCCTCCTTCGAGCCTCGCGTCCTCCGCGAGGTGGCAAGCGATCGAGCGGGATGCGAGGCCACCCTCGAGCTGCTGAGCGAGGCCGGCCTCGTCGAGGAGGCGCCCCTCCAGCCAGACCAGGGCCCGGGCGTCGAGCGACTCTTCCGCTTCGACCAGACGCTGGTGCAGGAGGTGGTCTACCAGAACCTCTTGGTGCGCCGGCGCACGGAGCTCCACGGCCGGGCGGGAGAAGTACTCGAACGTCTCCGCGGCGCGCAGCCGTCCCGGCTGGAAGACCTCGAGGCGCTCGGACGTCACTTCGGCCTGAGTGAGCACCGCCTGAAGGGGGCTGAGTACCTCGTGGGTGCCGGGGACTGGGCCCGGGGCATCTACGCCAACGAGGACGCCCTTCGCCACTATGAGCAGGCACTCCGGGCGCTCGGCGAGTGCGAAGGCAGTCAGGCCCATGAGCTCCGGGTCTGCGAGCGTCTGGGGGACCTGCTCGGCCCGGCCGGGCGGCGGGGCGAGGCCCTCGCCCACTACGAGAAGGTGCGGCAGGCGGCCGACGAGGGCGGAGACCAAGTCACCGCTGCCCGTCTCTATCGCAAACTGGGCAGGCTGCACTGGGATGGTGGCGAGCGCGAGCGGGCCCTCGCATGCCTCGACGCTGGGCTCCGCCTCCTCGAGGGCATGACGGACCACATCGAGCTGGCCCACCTCTACCAGGAGATGGGGCGGCTCGCTTTCCGGAGCGGCGACAACCAAGAGGCGGTGAAGTGGGCGGAGCTCGGGCTTGGCCAGGCCGAGCGGGCGGCGAACCACGCCGCCGGCAACGCCGAAGACGCTCGGGAGGCGGCGGCCGCCATGGCCCACGCGCTGAATACTCTTGGTGTCGCCCTCGCCCGGCTGGACCGCACAGAGGAGGCGGTCGGACACATCGAGCGGAGCGTGGCCGTCGCGCGAGAGCACGGTCTCCTCAACGTCGCCTGTCGATCCTACGCCAACCTCGGCGTCCTCTACGCCCAACTCGATCCCCGGCAGGGCATCGAGGCATGTCAGACCGGCCTCGACACGGCGAAAAAGATCGGCGACTTCGGGTTCCAGTCCCGGCTCTACGCCAACCTCGCGGTCGCCTACTGCGCCCTCACCGACCGCTGCGACGTGAATGGCATTCAGGCTGCCCAGGCTGCCATCGACCTCGACCGTCGGCTCGGCCAGGTCGATCATCTGGCCGTTCCTCTCATCGTGCTCGGACAGATCTACCAGTGCCACGGCGAGCCCGACACCGCCTTGGCCTACTACCGGGAGGCGCTGAGCCTGGCCGAGGAGAGCGGCGAGCCCCAGCTCCTCTTTCCGTGCTACGACGGGCTTGGTACGATCTTCCTCGACAAGGGTGACCCCGCCGAAGCCGAGCGGTACCTCGTGAAGGCCAACGAGGTTTGCGACCAGGCAGGCACCGACCGGGATTCGCTCGTGGTCCTCCCGTTTCTCGACTAGAACCCCACCCGAAGAAGAAGGAGATTTCCCATGGCCAGCACCGCTCCTCCCGGCCAGCCGATCACACCCGGCTCGCCCGCTCCGGATTTCTCCCTGCCCGCGGTACACCGCGAGGGCGCCGTCTCGCTCGATAACTACCGCGGTAAGAGTCCGCTCCTCCTCGCCGTCTTCCGCGGCCTGTGGTGCCCGTTCTGCCGGCGCGCCATCGCAGAGCTGGGCGTGGTGTCGGACAAGCTCCGCGCCCTCGGCGTGGAGACCCTGGCCGTGGTGGCCACCGACGTGGACAACGCGCGGCTCTACTTCAAGCACCGCCCCAGCAAGGTGCCCCTCGCCGCCGACCCCGAGTGCGCGACTCACCGCGCCTACGGCCTGCCCAAGGCGCCGATGACCCCGGAGACAATAGCCGCGCTCGGCGCGACCAAGGTGAACCCGACCGGGGAACTGGCTTCCCCGCTCCCGGTGATCGAAGCGACCGACGCGCTGGATCGGCTCAACAATTTCCAGCGATCGGCCGCCGACACTCGGGACCACGACAAGCAGGTGGGGCAGATGAAGAGCTGGTGGAGGCTGCCCGCAAGATCGCGTGAGCGGCGTATTCGAGCGCCACGGCGGAGGACCCGAGCGGGCCGTTCTCGCCTTGAGCAACACCGCGATGCTCTGCTTCATCAGCCTCTGCAGCTGCTTCTCGATGGGCGCCTTCAGCCCGCTGCTGCCCGAGATCGGCCGCGCCGGCGCGCTGGCCGACTGGCAGCTCGGCGTCGTGGCCGGGGCGCTGGGCTTCGCCCGCATGGCCACCGCGATCCCCGCCGGCTGGCTGGCCGGCCGCTATCTCGGCACCACACTCTGCGTGTCACCCGCGCTCATGCTCGCCGGCACCGTGTTGCTGGCTGCATCCTCGTCGTTCTCCGTGCTGGTGCTCGGGCGGCTGATCCTGGGCTTCGCGTACACCCTCGGCACCGTGAGTGGGCTCATCGCGCTGCTGCGTGACGACCGAGGGCCCGGGGCCTCCGTGCGCCTGAACATCTTCGAGTTCTCCGCGATGATCGGCGTCCTCGGCGGGCTCGGCCTCGTCGGGCTGCTCCCCAGCCACTGGGGCTGGAGCCTCTCGCTGCTCATCACCTCGTCGCCCCTGCTCCTGATCCTCGCCGCGGTGCCGAGCATCCGGCGGCGCTTCCCCGACGCCTCGAGGGCGCCGGTGAGGCGCGCGTCGCGGACATCGGACGCGGGCCGAGGGGATGGGATGTCGGTCACGCTGTGGACGATGTTCGCGGTGGGCATCGTCCTCGCCCTGGCGTGGTCCGCGGTCAGCCAGTTCCTCCTGCCGCTCCGGGGGACGCGCGAGTTCGGACTGGACCGGGGTGGCGTCTCGCGTCTGCTCATGCTCGCGCAGCTCATGGACCTCGTCGCGCTGCTGCCCGTGGGGCGGCTCGCCGACGGCCTGGGGCGCACGCCCGTCCTCGGCTTCGTCATCGTGGTGCTCGGGCTGGGCACGGCCGCGGTCGGCCTGGGGTCGTTCCCGTGGTTCGTGGCGGGGTGCGCGTGCTTCGGGTTCGGCCTCGCGGGGTGGATGCTGCCGGTCGGCGTGATCCGCGAGCACACGCGCGCCGAGCACCTGGCGTGGCGGATGGGCCTCTACCGCGTCGGCGTCGACGCCGCGATGTTCTTCGGCCCGTTCGCGAGCGGCCTTCTGGGCGAGGAACATGCGGGGATCTTCGTGACCGCGGTGGGCGGGCTGGCCCTCGTCGTCGGAGGGCGCCTGCTCCTCATCCCGAGCGGCCGCCGCGCCGCCGAGGTCTAAAGTTCGCCTGGTGGCCCCAACGGCATTCGAATCCGTGTTTCAGTGACGACCACGTTTTCGCTGTCGTATTCGTACGTCGAAGAATCCTCGCCCGTCAAGAACACGACGCGACTAAAACACGGCTTGCACCCCTTGAGCTTCGGCCCTCCCCATGGTCTCCGTCCGACTCGTTGCCGCATCACCCTCGTGACTCGCGCGCCGGTCGAGTCTAGAATCGTCCGGACGCGTGGCCTGCCGGAGTCGACGAGAAAGGGGAGACATGAAGATCGGATTGACCGTGTGGGGATTTGCCACTGGCGTGCGGGAGGCGGTGGACCTGGCCGTCCTCGCCGAGGAGAGCGGGTTCGACAGCGTGTTGTCTTCCTCCGCCACCCCGTGATGCTCGCATTGGCCGCGACCGCCGTCGACGATCTCTCCGACGGCCGGTTCCTCCTCGGCCTCGGCCCGAACAACCGGGAGATGGTCATGCGGGCCGGGCTCCCGTGGAAGGATCCGCGCGAGACTCTGCGCGAGACGACCGAGACGGTGCGCGCGGTGCTGGCGGGCGAAGGGCTCCCCGGTCTTCGCTCGCCGCGCCCGGCCAAGCACCTTGTCGCCATCCACTGGGCGGCCATGGCGCTCGAGACCTGCGAGGCGGCCGGCCGGCACGCCGACGGGCTCATGCTCTATCTCTGCACGGCCGAGCGCTATCGCCGCGCCACCGCCCGCATGCTCCGGGGTGCGGAGACGGCGAAGCGGGACCCCGCCGCGGTGGCCGTGAGCCTGCTGATCCCCATCTTCGTTCATCGCGATCTGCCGACGGCGCGGCAGGCCGCGCGCGAGTTCCTCGTCCACTACGCCGGCATGTCGCACTACGCCAAGGCCTTCGCGGCGAGCGGCTTCGACGCCGACATGGAGGGTGTCCGCCGTTCCCTGGCCGGGGGCTCCCGCGCGGACGCGATGGCCGCCTTGTCCGATCGCCTGCTCGACGAGGTGCTGCTGGTGGGCCCCCCTGCCCGCTGCCGCGAGCAGCTGGATGCCTTCCGGAAGGCGGGCGTCGACTGGGTCAGCCTTGGCCCCCAGCGCGTCGGTGACGAGGACCTCGTCGAGCAGGCCGGAGTCGTGATGCGCGAGCTCGGTCCGCGCTAGAGCCGGTCCGGGCCACCGAGGCTGTCATGTCCGAACAACAGAGAGACGAAGGCTTACCCGGTGCTCTCGAGCAGCGCGCTGCGAGCCTGCTTCAGGCCTTCGATGCCCAGGGCAACCATCGAACCGGAACGGCAGCCGACAACGCGTCCGCCGAATGGCTGGCCGGCCAAGTGCGGCAATTAGGTATAGAACCTTCCCACGAGATCTTTACGCTGAGTCGCGTTGATCCGCAGCTTGCATACGCTCGGCTTGCAAATCGTCGCATTGATGGCGTTCCAGTGTTCGACGCCACCTTTACGAGCGCCGAAGGAGTGAGTGGCCGACTCGCGCCGCTTGGCAGCGATGCCGACATCGGATTGGCCGAGACTTCGCCCGTCAACGTCGCGCACACGGCTGAGGCGGACATCATCCCGGCGGCACGCCAGAGCCGCCACAAGGCGGTGATTTTGGTCACCGGCGCAACTCGGTTCCGACATAGGGCAACCACGACAGCCCAACCTCATCCATGCGTCCGACGATGCGCTGGAACACTGGCTGCTTGCGGCACTGGCGAAGCACGGGCTGCCCGTTGACGCGAAGGAGCCGCACAGCGCCAAGGCGCGGGGCGAGACGGCCGAGATCCAGCGCGGCGGTGGACGGTTCGTCACATTGGCGTGCGCAAGCTCTGTCTTCCACAACGTAGGCGACCGCTGGCCGTAAACGAAACGGCTTCGCAGAGATTCGAATAAGAAAACGCGGTCCCGCCCGGCAGAACCGCTTAGATACCACAGTGCACACTGCCCTCGATGAGGATGAGCCAGCGTCCCGGCTATACTCCCGCGCTTCAGCCCGGAACCACGACGTGGTCGAAACCCTCGGCGTACGGGTAGCCTTTCGGCTTGCCAAGGGCGGCCGCGCGCGCTCGCATCCGGGCCTCCACGACACTGAAATCGCCGACCTGGCTCGCGTGACAGGTGATGGCCTTCAGCTTGACGTCCATGGTGCCCGTGATGTCCACGACCAGGTCGGGCTGCTCCCACTGGATCAGATATACCTCCCGTACCTGGTGCGGTTCGTACTCCGGGAGAAGTTCGGGAAACGAGAGGTGGTCTCGGGCAAGCGGATAAA
>QHSC01000313.1 GCA_003220345.1 Candidatus Rokuibacteriota bacterium
CGTGCTGATGAACGACTGCGCGTACGGGGCGGAGCTGCACTTCCTGGCGATGCGCAAGCTCCCCGTCGGGAAGTCGGTGTTTCCGGACGTGGACTTCGCGACGGTGGCGGAGGCGTTCGGGTTCCAGGCGTACACGGTCCGCACCCTGGACGAGTTGCGCGCGCTCCGACCGATGCTGGGTAAGCCGCAAGGTCCCATTCTTCTGGATTGCAAGGTCAACGCCGAAATCGCCGCGCCCTTCATGGGCGAGTTCGCCGAATTCGAAGCTCGACACCAGTAAGATGAGGGGGCGTTCGGCTCCTTCGGAGGGATCAGGGATGCCGCGCACCTACAACGTGGTCGACGCAGAGCTGACCCCGGGTTCCAGTTGACCGTACGGCTGAAGCCGGTAGCGTTCACGAGCGGGGACGGGGAGACGAGCGTCCCGTCGTACCTGGCCACCCCGGATGGCCTCGGGCCCCATCCGGTCGTGTTGATCCTGCGCGGCGTGGCTGGGCCGGACGACGGGTACACGGAGATCGCCCGCCGGCTCGCCGAGTGGGGCTACGTCGCCCTGGTTCACGGATGGAAGGTTCGCGGGACCGACCCCGCGGACGGGCTCGTGTACGCCGATCTGCGGGGAGCGATGACCTTCCTGAGATCGGTCGGCCAGGCCGATCTTCAGAGGCTGAGCGTTTTCGGTTTCTGCCGCGGTGGGGTGCACGCGGTCATGGCGGCCCGCGCGCATCCGGAGATCCGCGTGGTCGTCGTCTTCCACGGCTTCGCCTTCCGGCCCGCGGGCGCTCAGCCCGGCGCCGAGCCGTACGACCTCGCCGAGGGCGTGAACGTCCCCATGCTGGTCCTGCATGGGACGGAGGACGAGCGGGCGCCCATCGCGGACATGCGTCGGATGGAGGCGCGGATGCGGGCGCTCGGCAAGGCCTGCACGTTCACGTTCTACGACGGCGCCCGCCACGGGTTCGCCGTGCGCACCCACCCCGGCTATGCGGAGGATGCGGCGAAGCAGAGCTTCGACGAGGCCAGGCGCTTCCTGGCGACGCACCTGCCGGTCACCCGGCCGGCGTGAGCCGCACGCGAGAGGAGACGGGCCCGAATGGCGACCAATAGACGGCAGCAGATCCAGCTGAGCCCCGACGAGCAGGCCGCGTTCTTCCGGGAACGCAAGAAAGCCGCCCTGGCCACCATCGACAAGGACGGCTTCCCCCATGTCGTGGCCATGAACTACTTCGCGACGGACGGTGCCTTCTACATGACCTCGTACGGCAAGGCGCAGAAGGTCCTCAACATCCGCCGCAATCCCAAGGTGGCCCTGATGATCGAGGCCGGCGGCGAGTACGCCGAGCTGCGGGGCGTGATGGTCCGAGGGCGCTGCGAGATCCTCGAGGACGAAGCCAGCGTCAGGGCGGCGTTCGAGGGGCGGGCGGCGGCGCAAGCGAGTCCGTCACCGGTCCAGCCGGGCGCGCAGGCGAGCGCGCCGAAGCGGGTCGTGCTCAAGATCATTCCGGACAAGGTGGTCAGCTGGGACCACCGCAAGCTCGGCGGACTATACTGACGCGTGAGCTCACGGGCGCGTACGGCGCGCCCTCGCCTGCGGTACGATCGGCCCGATCGGAGGACCCCATGACTGACCGGCTCATCTCCTGCGACGACCACATGGATCTCAGTCAGCTGCCCGCGGATCTGTGGACGACGCGGCTGCCCGCGTCGCTGCTCGACCGCGCACCGCACGTCGAGGAGCGGGACGGACAGGCGGTCTGGGTGTGCGACGGGAAGATGTGGGGCCGCTGGGACGGCAAGCCGCCGGCGACGGGCTCCGCGCGGCCAATCAAGGCGCTCTACAACGCCTTCGACCGCGCCGGCATCCACGACCCGAGCGCGCGCCGCCCGGCCGTCGCCGAGCTGCGCTTGGCCGACATGGACCGCGACGGCGTCGCCACGCAGGTGATCTTCGGCCCGATCTTCCAGATCTCGACCGACGATCCCGTGCTCCGCACCGCCTGCTATCGCGTCTACAACGACTGGCTGCTCGACTTCTGCAAGGCCGCGCCCGACCGGCTCATCGGCCTGCCGATGCTGCCCGAAACGCCCGAGGGTGCGCTCGCCGAGCTCGAGCGGGTGCGGGCCAAGGGCGGCGTGCGCCAGGTAAACCTCATGATCGCCAACATCAATCCCAAGCTCGACGACCCGGCCTGGGAGCCCCTCTGGCAGGCCCTCGAGGACAGCGGCATCATCCTCTCCTGGCACATCACAGTGTTCGTCGGCAAGCCGGGCGATCGCGTCGCCGGCAAGGCAGCGAGCGTCTTCGAGAACACCAAGTTCTTCCTCGCGAACTTCCTCGAGCCCTTCGTCGACCTCTTCGCCTGGGGCATCCTCGAGCGTCATCCGAGATTGCGCATGGTGATGGCGGAGGCCGGCACCGGATGGCTCCCCTGGCTCGTCGAGGAGCTCGACTACCGCCACTGGCGGATCTGGGAGGCGAAGGAGTTCTGGGCCGACAAGGGCGGCAGCGCCCTCGTCACGAAGCCGAGCGACCTGTTCAAGCGGCAGATCTATGCAACGTTCCAGGAAGACCACGTGGCGATGTCGCTCATTCCGTTCTTCGGCGACGGCCACCTGCTCTGGGCGTCGGACTATCCCCACCCCGACAGCGTCTGGCCCAATTCTCGAGACGCGATCGAGCGGCAGATGCGGCACCTGTCGCCGGAGATGCGCCGCAAGCTGACTCACCACAATGCGGCCGCGCTCTACGGGCTGGGCGGAGGCTGAACCGCGGGTTGGAGAGGCGTTCTTCATGGCCTCGCGCACGTCATCCTCACATGCTCAAGACCGCATACCGGGCCCTTCAGGCCGCACATAAAAGTAGCATTCGTCGAGCACTATTCTTTCGCCGGCGTGAGGATGGGA
>QHSC01000314.1 GCA_003220345.1 Candidatus Rokuibacteriota bacterium
CTCGATGAGAGCGACCCGCCGCGCCGGACCCGCGGCCGCCGTCGTCGGCGTGACGCTCCTCGGGACGGGGGCGGCGAGCGCGGGAAGGCTGACCGTGAAGATGCTCCCCGTGCCCGGGCCGGCGCTCTGCGCGTGCACGGTGCCGCCGTGAAGCTCGACGAGCCGCTTGACCAGGGTCAAGCCGATCCCGAGGCCGCCGCGGCCGCGATCCAGGGCGCGCTCGCCCTGGACGAACAGGTCGAAGATGCGCGGGAGGAGCTCGGGACGTATGCCCATGCCGCCGTCTTGCACCCGAAACACTGCCCGGGCTCCCTCGCGCCCGACCTCGATGTCAATCGCGCCGCCTGCGGGCGTGTAGCGGAGGGCGTTCTCCACGAGATTGAGCACCACCTGCTCGATCCGCGCGGCGTCGCCGTCGATCCACACGGGCTGACCGGCCAGGGCGACGGCATGATCACCGACCTTGCCGGCCGCGCGCAGTGTGGTCAGGGCGTGATCGGTGGCTTCGTAGAGGTCGAAGGGGCCGCGGTCGAGCTTGATCTTGCCCGTCATGACCCGCCCGACGTCGAGGAGGTCGTCGATCAGTCCTCCGAGCTGCTGCACCTGGCGGGCGATGATCTGGCGGGCGTGCGTGGCGGAGACGCCGTGCGGATCATCGACGCGGTCCAGGATGTGCACGGCATTGCTGATGGCCCCCAGCGGGTTGCGGAGCTCGTGACCCAGCATGGCCAGGAACTCGTCCTTGAGACGGTTGGCCGTCTCGGCCTCGTTCCGGGCCGCCTCGGCGTCCCGGTACAGCCGGGCGTTGTCGATGGCGGCGGCGGCCCGGTCGGCGAGCGCTTCCGCGAGGGAGACATCGGCGTGGCCATAGCGCCGGTCCGATTCCGTGATGATGAAGGTCATGGCGCCGAGCACACGCTCACGCGCGGTCAAAGGCACCACCATCCAGGATCTGAGGCCCAGCGCGCGGAACATGGCGAGCTGCTCAGGATTCCTCGCCGTACTCGTTACGTCTGCTTCCGTGGCTTGGGACACCACGGAGGATCTGCGGGAGCGGAGCACGGCCGGCACGCCGCTTGGAGAGGATGGGTTGAAGCCGTGTCGCGCCCGAGCGTCGCGCACCATCTCGTCCTTGGCGGGGACGATGTGGATCTGAGCGACCCGCCGCGTCGTCCCGCTGTCCTCGAGGAGATCGACGGAGCATCCATCGGCGAGCAGGGGGACGGCGAGCTTCACCATCCGGTGCAGGGTGGCGTCGTAGTCGAGCGAGGATCCGAGGACCGCGCTGGCGTCAGCCAGGAAAGAGGCCCGACGCTCGGCGTCCTCCGCGAGCTGCCGGGCGGCCTGCGCCAGGGGAAGGAGGGCCAGCCTTTCCTCGTTGACGCGGCGGCGCTCCGCCACCACCGCGGCGAAGGCCAGCGCGAACAGCGCGGTGATGCCCATGAAGGCTTGCAACAGGAGAAGCGACTCGTTGAGATTCTCCCGGATGAAGGGGCCGTACCCGTGGAGCGTGCCCCACAAGGCCATCGAGCCGAGAACGAGAGACGCGGTCGCCGTCTCCCGCTGGCCGAAACGAAAGGCAGCCCACACGAGGGGCGGCACAGCGAGGAAGTCGATCGGATAGCCGGGCGCTCCGCGAAGGAGCGCGGGGCCGAAGACGAGCTGGCCGATCAGCTCCAGGGAGACGAGGAGGGCGGCCGCTTCGAGCAGCTTGAAGGCGCTCCACCGCGGCCAGGGCTCGGCGGCCCAGAGGATCAGGAAGGGCGCCACCAGGATGTTGCCCGCGGCATCCCCGAGCCACCACGTGAGCCAGATGGAGCCCGCATCGCTCCACGGGGCGAAGCCCGTGAGGACCAGGCTGCCCACGCCGACGGTGGCGCTTACCATGGTGCTGACCATGGCGGCCAGGAAGAGGAACTTGATCACTTCCTGGCCGTTCACGAAGGGATGCCGTCCGGAGGCGAAGCGCCTGACCAGGTAGACGCCGAGGACCGCTTCGAGCGTATTGCCGGTCGCGATGCCGAGCGATGTCGTCACGGAGCCGGCCGTCGTGACATTGGCCACGAAGGCTCCGATGAAGATGCTGGGCCACATCCGGCGTCCCAGCAGGAGCAACGCGGCCAGGGCGATTCCCGTGGGCGGCCACACCGCGGTGGCGCTGGCATGCACCAGGGCCAGCTTCAACCCCAGCTTGGCCGCGGCCACGTACAGGGCGGCGAGCAGGAGAAGGACGGGAAGATCCGCGAGTCGCCACCGTGAGGTGACCATGCTCCGCTAATACAACAGGCCCACCCTGGGCAGTCAAGGCCGGCGCCCGCCGGCCCTCCCCACGCTGTCTAGCGGTGAGGCCCGGCCGCTTCCTCTTCCTCGAGATCGTCCTCGTCGGATTCCTCGAGATCGTCCTCGTCGGACGGGACGTCCTCATCACCCTCGCGTGGATTCAGATCGTCGTCGTCGTCGATGTACTCGTCCTGCCGGTCCCCGCCGTCCTCGATCTCGATGTCCTCGTCCTGGAAGAGAGGATGTGCCTTTCGCGCCGGTCCGCCGCTCATGCTCGATCTCCTCGTGATGACAGATGCCCAGGATTTGCCCTATCGTCCCGCCTTGACGCGCCGGCGGGCCGCCACCACCTTCGGCAGCACGTCCCGCTCGTAGAACTTCATGAAGCCTTCCTGATCAGGCCCGACCTGATGCACACAGACGTGGTCGTACCCCGCCTCGACGTATTTCTGGACGGCCGAGATGTGCCGCTTGGGATCTGGCCCACAGGTGATCACCTCGGCGACCTGATCCTCCGTGACGGGCTTGGCCGCCGCCTCGAAGTGTTCGGGCAGGGGAAGCTCCCAGGAGAGGCTGCTCTCGAGTGCCGAGGTGGGCCAGTGCTGGTGGGCGGTCTTCCGGGCCGCGGCCTCGCTCTTGGCCCAGCACACCGTGAGCTCACCATACCGCGGCCTGCCGTCGCCCCCCGCCTTCTCGAATTGGTCCAGGAGGGCGGCCGAAGGCTCGGTGCCGATTACTCCATCGCCGAGGCGTCCGGCCATCTCTGCGCCCTTGGGACCTCCCGCCGCGATCATGAGCGGGGGCGGGGCGTTCGGCAGCGTGTAAAGGCGCGCGTTCTCCACCGTGAAGTGACGGCCCCGATGGCTGACGTTGTCGCCTTTCCAAAGAAGGCGGATGATCTCGATCGCCTCTTCCAGCCGCTCCTGCCGGATCTCCGTCTCCGGCCACCCGT
>QHSC01000315.1 GCA_003220345.1 Candidatus Rokuibacteriota bacterium
CGCGTACATCAGCTCTTGCCGCGTGTAGTGGAAGCGGAAGCGCGCGAGATCGGGAATGCCGAGATCGCTGAGGCGCAGGACCTGGAACGACTCGGAAGCGGGATCGAAGTACCCGTCGACCTCATCCGAGAGAAGCACGAAGAACGGAGTCTCGGGATGGTAGCGGCGGAAGGAGTCCGCGAGCACGCGCGCGAGCGAGAGAAAGCTCTTGGCCACCACCGTCCCCACCGCCAGTTTGCCCATGCCTAGCGGTCACCTCTCGATCGATGGAGCCAGCGGAAGGAGCCGTCGCTCGCGCCGGGCGCGCCGTAGGCGTAGGGCCAGCCCTTGGTCTCCTGGTAGCCGG
>QHSC01000316.1 GCA_003220345.1 Candidatus Rokuibacteriota bacterium
GGCAGTGCTCGTGGACCCGCTCCTGCCACCACCGCAGGAAGGCGCGAGCGGATGGGCGGGCGGACACTCCCACGAAGCCGCCGTTGTACACGCCGGACCGGAGGATGTTCAGCTCCCGCTCGACGCCGTCCTCGCCCGACAGCGGCGCGAGCAGATGAGGCATGAGAACCACCGCGTGCTCGCGCACGCGCGAAAAGAGATGGTCCAGGCGGCCCAGCACCCAGATGTCCGGATCGAGGAAGATCGCGCTCCCGAATCCGCGATCGAGCAAGTGGCTCAGGAGGTAGGGCTTCGAGGCAACGGCCATCTGCCTGCGGTCGTAGCGGGCGCGGAGGCGAGGGAGATCGGGAATCCCGAGCTCGTCTTGCCGCACGAGGCTAAACGGCTCGGCCGCCGGATCGAAATGGCCGTCGACCTCGTCGGAGAGGAGGGCGAAGAAGGGGATATCCGGATGCTGGCGGAGAAACGATTCGGCCAGCACGCGCGCAAAGGACACGTAGTTCTTGGCGACCACGGTCGCCACGGCCAGCTCCGGCATGCAACGTCCTCTCCGCTCGACTACTGATTCTTCCGTGGCAGCGGCAGTGGTCTCGACGACTGCGTCGGGCCCGCGCGAGCGTTTACGACTTGCGGAAGGCGTTGACGGCGGTCACAAGGGCGGGTGTGCCGCCGAAGAGATACGCCACTTCGACCGCTTCCTGGATCTCCGCCTCGGAGGCGCCCGCCCCGCGCGCGCGATTGGCGATGGTGGCCACGCCATCCGGGTGCGAGAGGAGCGCGTCCACGATCATCGTCATGAGGATCTTGTACTTGGCGGGGATGGCGCCGTCTTTCAAGACGTACTCGCGCTGGCTCAGGTAGGATTCCACGAACTTCGGATCGCGCTGCTGGAGCTCCTGGATCCACGGGGGCAGGGTCGGCTGGGCCATGGGGGCCTCCTCAAGATGGGGTCAGGTCTCACAATCCTACATTTCCTCGAGGATCTTTTGGGAGATTATCGCGGCCAGGCGACCTAATGTTGGATTGTGAGACCTGACCCCGAAGGGAGAGCTGGATGGTACGGATCATCGACATGGAATGCAGTGTCCCGCGTGCGGAAGGCGAGACGTCGCCGGCGACCGGTACGACGGGGGGCGGCGGCGCCGGGCAGCCCGCGGCCTACGGCATGGGAAACTACGGCCGGATCTTCCGCTCACGCCGCGAAGGCGCCGACCACCGTCCGGGGATCGACCTCGACGCCTACGTCGACATGCTCGCGAAGCTGGGCATCGTACGCTCCGTCCCCTTCGGCATCACCAACGAGGAGACGGCGGCGCTCCTGCGCCGGTACCCCGATCGGTTCCTGGGGCTGGCCCGCATCAGCGTCAACGCCTTCAAGGGGATGAGCGGCGTCCGCGAGCTGGAGCGCCTGGTCCGCGACCAAGGGTTCCACGCCCTCGGCGTGTCCGCGCTGGTGGATTGCCTTCCCGCGAGCGATCGCCGCTTCTACCCGCTCTATACCAAGGCCGCCGAGCTGGGCATCCCCGTGCGGATCTACTCCTCGATGAACTACGCCAACGACCGGCCCTACGACCTGGGCCATCCTCGGCATCTCGACCAGATCGCCATGGATTTTCCCGAGCTCAAGATCATCGGCGGCCTGGGCGGCTGGCCCTGGGTCAACGAGATGGTCGCCCTCGTGCGCCGGCATCCCAACCTGCACGTCGACACCTCCGCCCATCGCGCGAAGTACCTCGGCCAGGCGGGGTCCGGCTGGGAGATGCTCATCCAGTTCGGCAACACGCTGATCCAGGACAAGGTGCTCGTGGGCATGTCGGCGGGACTGGTCGGCCAGCCCTACGAGACGCTGATCCAGGAATACCTGGGCCTGCCCCTCAAGGACACCGTCAAGGAGAAGTGGCTCTACGGAAACGCTGCGCGGGTGTTCGGACTGGAGTGACGGACGGAGGCTCCATTGAAGAGCGCTCCTCCGACGCTTCGCCCCTCGTAATGGCTCGGGATGGGCACCCCGAAGAACTCGAGCACCGTGGGGGCGATGTCCTCAGTCCGGACCTCGTTCTTGATCTCGCCTGACTGGAAGCGCGGGCCGAGGCCCGCGAGCAGCCCATTGGATCGATGGTCCCCGCTCCGCTCGAACGGGAAGTCCTCCGCGACGGTCCCGATCCGGGGAGAGCGGACGGCCCTGATCGGGAAGCTGTGCTCCCACTCCACGAGGAGATCGGGAAAGTCGGCAAGGTGGGGGCCCTGGTAAAGCTCGGCCGGCCGCGCGACCCACTGCACGACTTTCCGGCCGGTCTCAGCATCCTCGAGCGAGAGCAGGACCTCCGTCAGCTCCCGGCACAGCGCTTCGTGCTCGGCCCCGGGCTCAACGGTTCCCGCCGGTTCTCGCCCGCGCAGATTGATCCGGATCCCGCTCGTCATGTAGTGCTCAGGCACCGCAAAGGCGCGAGCCCGCTCCCAGGGGCGCACCTCGTGGTGGGTTTGCCGCCACAAGGCAGAGGCGAGCCGGGGCAGCCAGCCCTTGACGTGCCGTCGCACTCGAGCTGGCACGAGATGGCGAAGCTTCCAGGTGGATTGCTCCACCACCGACGAATCCGACGCTGAGGGAACCATCCCACTCATCCCGAGGCGATCGAGCACCGGTTGCAGCAGGTGCGCGCCGGCATAGAAGGGACCCATGCCGTGGCTCAGCATCACGAGCGCGTGGGAGTCCGCACCGACATGCTCGAGAAGCGCGGCTACCCCCGTGTCGATCTCCCGATACACGTCGAGAATCGCCGTCGCCAGCTCCTGCGCTGCCGACGGGTCATGGCGGGGATGCCCCGGATCAAGGAAGTGCCAGAAATGGTGGCCGACGCAGTGAGACTCGGAAAAGACGCCGAGAAAGAGGTCCCAGTCCTCGAGCTCCAGACAGTGGCGAAGCAAAGCCGTCTTCCTTCTGACGCCTTCGATCAGCTGTTCACGGAACCGCTGATACTCCGCCGCGGTGCACTTCCGTCCCAGATTGCAGCTCGGGACGGGATGATCGCCGAAACGCCGCACGAGGTCGTCGATCAACGAGGCGGGGTACGAGGAGCGCGCCCACGACCAGGCATCGTGGGCACCCCAGTTGGTGACCTGCATACCGTTCAATCTCTTGGCTGTTCGGGCGAATGGCGCGTCGATGATGGTGACCCGCTTTCCCGCCCGGCTGAGGTGCTCCCAGAAAGGTGGCACGGGCAGACGATCCGCGTGCAGCGCCACTTCGAGATCGTACGTGCCGCGCTTGAGCTGCTGATAGGCGAACATGCCGTGGGTGGCTGGCGACTGGCTCGTCAGAAAGGTCGGCCACACCCCGCCTTCGAGCACCGCCTCCGGGGTGACGATCGGAGCGACCGCGCCCGAGGCGAGCAGCCGGGCCATCGTCGGGAGATGGCCCTCTCCGGCCCATCGCCGGACGAGTGCGCTATCAACGGAATCGAGGCCAATGAACAGCAGTTTCGGTGATTTCATGCCCTGTCACGATCGCAAATGAAGCGCCCACATTCAACAAAAACCATGGGGCGCGGGACGGCCACCGCCAAAAAACTGGGCGGTAACCCTGGCGCCGCCCGCAACAATTGACGCCCTTCGCGGTCCTGACATAGATTCGAACTGTGACCTCCACCTCGTCGGCTCTCGTGACCGTCATCGTCCCATGCTTCAACTACGGTCATTTCCTTCCCGAAGCCCTGGAAAGCCTGTCGCGTCAATCTCACCCCCGCTGGGAATGCATCGTCGTCGACGACGGCTCGACGGACAATACCCAGGCGGTTGTCCAGTCGTATGTCCGTCGAGACCCCCGCTATCACTACATGCATCAGCATCACCGTGGTTTGTCGGCCGCCAGAAATCTCGGCATTCGCGCGGGGCGCGGAGAGTATTTCCAGTTCCTTGATGCCGACGATCTCATCGAGCCGCGCAAGCTGGAGCGCCATGTACGCCATTTGGCGGAGCACGAGGAGGTAGGAATCGTCTATTCGCCCGTTCGATACTTCACGACGACGGGGAGCCGGGAACGACGGTACTCCATGCGCGAGCCGGACGAGCCGTGGATGCCGCAGACGTCGGGGCGCGGACGGCCGGTCATCTCCGCCATCGCCCGGGACAACTTCATGGCCGTCAACTGTCCTCTCGTCCGCCGCGATGTCACCGCCCTGGCGGGTGGATTCGATGAGACGCTGCCCGCCCTCGAGGATTGGGAGTACTGGATCCGCTGCGCCATCCAGGGTACCTGGTT
>QHSC01000210.1 GCA_003220345.1 Candidatus Rokuibacteriota bacterium
CCCACTGCGTAGACCACCACGAGTACGAGCCAGGTCGAGGTCAGGGACGCGCCGAGACCCGGCAGGCTCCAGCCGTGGAACATGCGCAGATATCCCAAAGCCAGGACGACGCCAGGCACGGCGAGCGGCACGATGGCGAGCGCATGAAGGGATCCGGCTCCCCGCGTGCGGCCTCTCAGCAAGAGCCAGGCGATCACGGTGCCCAGCACCATGTCGACGCAAGCCGCCAAGACGGCGTAGCGGAGCGTGTTCCATAGGTAGTGCGGGGTTCGCCAGAGAACCTCGCGGTAGTGGTCCGCGGTGTACGCGCTCGGGAGTATCGTCGGGCCCCATTCTCTTGAGACGGAGAGGAGGAGGACGCCCACCTGGGGAAGGAGCGCGGGAGCCAGGAGGAGTGCGGCGAGAGCCCACGCCCCCGCCGTGCCGCCGGCACCCAGGCTGACGCCAGACCTCTTCCCGCTCTGGCCCAGCGACGTCAGCTCCTTCCGGCCCAGCGCGCGCGTGAAGAGCCATAGCGCAACGAGCGAGAGGGCGCTGAGGACGGCACAGATGACCGACGCCTCCCCGTCCGCCAATCCGATGGTGGTCACGCGGACATAGGCCTGGGGGGCGAGGAGCGTCGGGTAGTCGAGCATGAGAGGCGTGCCGAGGTCATCGACGACTCGGATGAAGGTCAGGAGCGCGCCGGCGGCATACCCCCGCCGGGCCAGGGGGAGCAGGATGCGACGGTGGAGGCGCAGACCCGAGGCGCCGAGCATCTGCGCGGCCTCCTCGAGCGCGCGATCGATTCCGGACAGGGCCGCGGCCGTGGCGACCATGATGACGGGAAAGTAAAGGAGGGTCTGCACGAGGACGACACCGCGGAGCCCCTCCATGAAGGGAAAACTCAGGCCGAAGCGCTGCAGGAGGAAGAGGTTGACCATGCCCTCCCGGCCCAGGATCTGCTGGAACGCGATGGCGCCCACGAAAGGCGGCACGACGAGGGGCAGGAGCCCGAGCGTGGTCAGCACTCGGCGGCCGGGAAACTCATAGCGGACGGTGAGCCAGGCAAGCGGGACGGCGATCAGGCTGCCGAGTCCCACCACGAGCACCCCGGAAAGGAGGGTGTTGGCGAGCGCCCGCACGAAGAGAGGCCTCGCGAAGACCGCGGTGAGGTTCTCCAGCGTCGGCCGGTGGTCGACGACCACCGCGCCCATCAGGACGTCGAGGAGAGGCAGAACGATGGCCGCTCCCAGCAGGAGGAGCAGCAGGGCGACCACCACGCGCTCCGCCCGCACTCCTTCGGGAGCGGACCGCCGCGTCACGAGGCGGCGGCCGGCTGGTCTTCGGGGACCATGGGCTGAGAGGCGAAGGTGAGGTACTCGAGGTCGCGCAGGGTCTGCTCGAGACGGTGATAGGCCCAGGCCGCGGCGAGGAGCGCCGCCATCGGATATCCCTGTCCATAGAAGCGCGGTCCAGCCCAGAGCGTGACGGCGGTCAGGACCAGGTTGGCCACGAAGAAGACGGCGGACACCTCGGCGGCGTCGCGGCGCCGATCGAAGTACAGCAGGATGATGGTGCCGAAGAGCGCCAGGATATGCAGGGCCGCGCCCACGAGGAGCGGCCGCAGCATGGCCGCCTGTAGTCGATCGAGGCCCAGGCCCGCGGCGATCCAGGGGGCGAACGCGATGAGAGCGAGGGAGAGCGGCCCCTGCGCGAGGAAGACCCGCCGCAGGCTCTCGCGCAGGCACTCGGCCATTCGCTCCTTGGCGTGCAGCACCTGGGCCAGCGTCCCGTGCTTGCTCACGGCGCCGTAGTACTCACGGAAGCGGTCGTAGAAGTCCGTCTCCACTCGGACGAGAAAGATGGTGAGCGACGGCACCACGGAGAGATAGGCCAGGAACACCGCGGTGTCGTACGGCGAGGTCCAGAACCAGCTCGACACCCGACGGCCCTCGGCGGAGCACCAGAAGACCACGCGGTCGGCGACGATGGCCGCGTTGTAGCAGGTGCCCGCCACCGCGAGGGCCCTGTACTTCCGCAGGGCACGCCCGAAGCGCAGGCGCTCGGCGTCGCCGCGGGCGGGAAACTCGCGCTCGATCCGCGCCGCGAGCACGAAGACGATGGCGGTCTGGCCGAGCAGAAAGCCCGCCAGATATCCCTCCACGCCCCAGAGATAGCCGCCTCCGAGCGCCGCCGCCGCCGACACGGCGTTGCCCATGAAGAAGGCCGCGACCACGCTCGCGTAGTCCTGGGCGGCGCCCACGAAGATCATGGCCATCCAGGTCGAGGACACCACCACGAGCAGCATGACGCCGAAGAGACGGGCCCCGAGCGGGAGGCCGGGGGCCAGACCGTAGAAGATCGCGCCCAGCCCCAGATGGGCGAGGGCCGTCCAGCCCATCGTCCAGCGAAAGGCCGTCACCACCACCCCGAGCCGTCCCAGATACAGGGCGTCCGCGAGCTGGCGCGTGACCACCATCTGCAGCGCGCCCGTGGTCACCAGGGAAAACGAGTAGGTCCACGCCACCATGGTGCGAAAGAGATCGCGCGCGGGATCGTCGACGATGCCGCGGGAGAGCAGGCTCAGGGAGGCGAGCGTGAAGATGCTGAGGAGCCACGGGCCCGAGGACAGCACGGCGCCGTAGAGGTGCGCGCGCAGCCAGCCGCCATAGCTCTCCTCGGCGATGAGCCGCTTCAGCCTGAATCCTATACCCGCCACGGTTCAGCGCCCTTTCATGCCTGCGCCATCAGGCGCCGATAGATGTCGCGATAGCTCGCCACGAGGTCACGCTCCTGATAGTGAGCGCGGATCCGCTCGCGAGCGACGCGGCCCATCTCGTGCCGGAGGCCGGGATCGCGCGCGAGCGTGAGCAGGGCCTCGGACGTCGCGCCCGGGTCGGCCACGCCCGTGACGAGGCCGCTCGGCCCCGCGCCCGATCGGCGCGGTCGCGTCCCTGCAGCAGCTCCCGGCACGCGCCCACGTCCGTGGCGACCATGGGAAGGCCGGCTGCGCCCGCCTCCAGCACGACGAGGGGCAGGCCCTCTGACACGCTGGTGAGGGCCACGGCGTCGAGCCGCGCGTAGATCTCCCGCACGTCCACCGCGCCCGTGATCTCGAGGCGATCCTGGATCCCGAGCGTGGCGGCGAGGGTGCGGCACTCGGCGACATAGTCCGGATCCTCGTCGGTGGGCCCGGCCAGCACGGCGCGCGCTCCCGGCAGATGCTCGACCAGGATCTTGAAGGCGCGGAGGAAGGTCTTGACGTCCTTGATCGGGACGATGCGCCCCACGAAGCCCACCCGGAACTCGCTCCCCGCGGCGGGCACCGGCACGAGCGCGGCGAGGGGCTCGATGTCCACGCCGTTGGGAATGACGAGGGTCTTGGCGGGATCGGCGCCGTCACGGATCTGCGCCTGCCGGTTGCCCTCGAATATGGTGACGATGAGGTCGGCGTGCTCATAGGTGAGCTGTGAGAGCCGCACGAAGAGCCGCGTCCAGAGGTCCTTGAAGAAGCCGGGCCCGGCGGACAGGCTCATGGGCCCCTGCCGCTGGACATAGATCCATTCCGCCTGGTCGATCTCGCTGCGGCGCTCGCGCGCGTAGATGCCGTGCTCGGTCAGGAGCATAGGGCGACCGGTCCGCACGCGAGCCAGGGTCGCGGCGAGTCCGGCCCAGCCCGTGGAGACCGTGTGATACACGGCGGCCTCGGGAAGCGTGGCGTGCATGAGCCGGAACATCGGCAAGTGAGTGAAGCGCCAGGTCCAGTAGTAGTCGACGAACGAGACGTCGGACGCGCGCGCTTCATAGATCTGGCGGACGACGTCCCAGGAGGGCTTGCCGTAGAGATAGTCGTGGCCCGAGGGCCCGCCCCCGGGGGCGGGCGCGATCCGCTCCATGAGGCCGGCGAATCCGGCCGTTCGCTCCTCCTGGAGCTGATCGTGGAACGTCCGGACCGCTTCCCAGTCGTCGGGCTGGAGGGCTTGGCCATGCACGTCGGGCTCGTCGCCGCCGTGCAGGCCGAGATTGGTCAGGCTGACGACGTTCGACGGCAGCTGGTACTGGGCGGTGAGCGTGGTGCCCGCGGTGGAGCCGATGTGGAAGAGAGCGAAGCTGATCTCCGGCAGGGCACGGAGCAGCTGATGGATCCAGGCGGACACGCCGCCCGTGACGTACGGATACGTGCCTTCGAGAATCAGGCAGACGTCCGCTTTCTCACGCATGCGAGGCCCCTCGCGATGGCTCGGCGCCGGCCCACCAGGCGAGCCGCTCGTCCTGGCGTCCGGCGGCGACGGCGCCGCGGGCCAGCCGTTGAAGCTCGGACCATCGCTGCTCACGGAAGAGCACCTCGGCGAGGAGCAGATCGAGGGTGCCCGACGGCGACACCTCTTCCGCCTCGCGCGCCAGGGCCTCGGCCTCGTGCAGCTTGCCAAGCCCCAGCAGCGTTTGCACCAATCCCACGGTGGGTGGCAGCCAGCCCGGTCGCCGCGCCCGCGCCCGGCGGTAAGCGGCTTCCGCCTCACCCAGCCAGTGCTGGCCCATAATCGGATCCAGGAGGTGCGAGCCCCAGTAGGCGCGGCAGGCCTCGGCGAAGGCGTGCCAGGCCATGGCCGAGTCGGGGTCCTCCCTCAGACGCTCCTGGCCGCGAGCGATCCCCCGGGTGAGTCGCTCCTCGACGCGCTGGAGGGCCGAGGAGGCCGCGATCTGGACGTCCCGGTCCGTGGCGCTCAGCGCTTCACGCAGCAAGTCCACGGCCGCGCCGTCGCCGCGTCGGCTGAGGAGATCGATGGCCCAGCGCTGGGTGCGAGGGTCGCCCGCCCGAACGAGATCGGCCAGGGGCTGCACGGAGACCTGCTGCTGCACCCACTCGGAAACCCGGTCCACGGACTCGGGCGGCAGCGCGGGCGCGGGCAGATCGCCCATCTCCGAGTGTATGTCCTCGTACATTCCCGAGGGCGGGACGAGGACCGTCCAGAGCCGAACCCCGGTGACTCCGAGCAAACCCAGGCCGGGCAGAGCGAGCACGGTGCCGAAGACGTAGAGCCTCTCGTCGGGCCGGGTGCGCCGCGCGAGGCCTCCGGCGGCGAGCAGGCTGGCGAGGCCATGGAGGACGATCGCCACGGGAAGTGCGCTCATGCCGACGGCCCAGAGGGCGAGACCGGCCCCCGCCTCCATCACCGCCGCGAGCAGGGCGAGCAGGAGGGCTGTCATCCCCGCGGCCCCTGTCCCCTCGCGGGGCCCTGCCCCGGCTCCCGCACGGGGAGCACGCGGACGGTGAACTCGAGGTCGCGGTCCTCGTCGGAGTAGGGCGCGAACTGGAAGGCGGCGATCTCGCGCTCGATGCGCGCGGCCACTCCCGCCGCGCCCTCCGCGCCCGTCTCGGGCAGGATGATCGCGAAGGCATCGTCCGTCGCGTAACGGCAGACGATGTCCACATCGCGCAGCGAGTGGTTGAACACGAGCGAGAGCACGCGCCCCAGCTCCGCGCGGCGCGCCGCCGGGATCAGCTCGAGCTGCCGGATGCGGAAGATCAGGACGGAGAGCGGCCGGTCATAGCGCGCGGCGCGCGCCTCCTCCTCCGCGAGCCGTTGCTGGTAGTAGGCGTACGTGTAGGCGCGAATGAGATCGTCCTGGATGGTGCGGGCCCGCGTTCTCTCGTGCGTCCGCGCGTTGTCGACGGCGAGGGCCGCCCAGTTCGCCACGACTCCGAGCCGGTCGAGAGCGACGGGATTGAGACGCAGGAAGGGCAGGCGGGTGACGGTGAGACACCCCAGGAGGGCGCCCTCGCGCCCGGTGAGCGGCGCGGCCATGAGGAAGGGCGCGCGCTGCAGCTCCTCGGCCGTAGAAATCGTCATGAGGTCGCGCAGGCTCTGCGCCTTGCCCTGACGGATGGCGAGCCCCGCGAGCCCTTCGCCCGGATTGAGCTCCGTGAGCGGCGGGGGCGCGCCTTCGGCGGCCCGCAGCCGCAAGACGTCGCCGTCGAGCAGATAGAGCTGGCACGCATCGGCCTGGAGAAATCGCCGCGCCGTCTGGGGAATGGCCGGATAGAGGCGATCGATGTCGAGGGTCTCGAGGGCCTGGGCTGCCGCGTACAGGTTGGAGAGGGAGGCGCCCTCGTCGGCCACGCGCCGCTCGAGCTCGTGCTTGGCCTCGGAGGCGGCCATGAAGCGCACGGCCTGGTCCGCGAGCTCATCCTCGAGCTCGCGGACGCGCTGCCCGAGCCCCTCCGTTTCCCGCCGCCGCTCCTCCCGGATGGCGCCCAGGAGAAAGCCCGTGCTCAGGAGCAGAAGCGGGGTGACATAGGTCTGCAGGCTCTGCATCATGCTCCACGACAGGTCTTCGGCTCGGCCGAGCCGGCAGGCGAGCTCGAGGCCCGCCATCACGAGAGCGGCCATGATCCCTTCGCGAAGCCCGTGGCGCGCCGCGATGACCGCGACGAGGGCGAGGGCGGGATTGGGCTGCCAGCCCAGAAAGCCGATGTCGTGCGGCAGGAAGAGGACATTGACGATGGCGAGCAGGATGATCCCGGCGCCGAGCTCGAGGAGATAGGCGTCGACGCGGTGCGGGACGCCGCTCACCCGGCGCTTACCGCGCCCGGGCGTCGCCCAGCGCGCCGGACAGGTGCGCGGCCATGTCCCGGGCAATGGACTGGGCCACGCTCGATAGTCCCTCCTGCCGCCACGACGATCCGGAGCGCGCGTAGCTCGCGGTCCACACCAGGTCCCCGGTGGCGACGTCGATGACCCGCGCGGTCACGCCGACCACGGGCGTCTCGGAAAGCCCGGGACGGTAGCGGTACTCGGTGACGGCGCCCTGGAGGACGTGAGACACCTGCAGGAGACGACCCATGCGCTGCGCCGAGGGCAGGCGGCCCGCGTCGGCGGGATCGAGGTTCTCGCGGCGGAGCAGGTCGGAGACCTCGCTCGGATCCATGACCGCCACCGGACCCGAGGCCAGAAGCTCGGAGACCAGGAGCTCGGACACGGAGGCGCCAGGCCGGACGGCGCTGGTCTGGTTCTCGAAGGGGAGCACGGCGAGCTTGCTTATCCGCGCCGCGCCGGGGCGGGCCCATTCCTGGCTGGGACCCGCGCAGGAGACCAGGAGGACCGTGACGAGCAGCGCCAGCGCCGTGCGCGCTCCGTGCTGCGCCGTCTCCATTCCCCTCGTCCCGGACGTCAGTAGAGGATCTCCAGGTTGGCGATGAAGAGCTGTTCTGTCCCGCCCAGCAGGCTCCCGTCCGTGTTCCGATTATAGAGCACGCGCATCTCGACCCAGCGCCGAATTCGCCACCGCACCTCGCCGAGGACCTCCCAGGAGGTGGACGCCCGATGAAGATCCCGGTGCCCGGTGGAGCCGACCTGCACCCGGAGCCCGGGCAGGACTTCCCAGCCGACGAGGAGCCCCATGCCGAGCATGTCGCGGCGCCGGATGAAGGCGATCTGATCGCGGAGCGGGCTGCCCGCATCGGGCGTGTACTCCTCGAAGAACAGCTGCGGGATGAGGGTGACTTGCAGCGGCGGTGAGCGCCAGAGCGCGACCTCGGCCCGCCCCGCGGCTTCCCACGCATTGCCGAGCTCCTCGCCCGAGGCGCGGTAGTGGCGGTACTCGTAGTGAGCGAAGCCGACCACCCAGTCCGCCAGCCGCCGGCTGAGATCGAGGGTGACGCGGTCCCTGGTGCCGCGCAGCGGGATGGCCGCGACGGGATTGGTCACGATCTCGTGGACGGCGGCGTCGAGCGTCATGGTGACGAGCCGGCCATCATCGAAGGCCCCCCCGAGCCTCAAGGTGGTCTGGGCTGTCTCGTGGCGGACGGGCTCCTCGAGCCCGGCACGGAGGAGCAGCCGTCTGGTCGCCTGGAAGCCCACCTCGACGAGCGGCGTCACGATGTGCTCCGTGAAGGCGGGATTGCCGGCGCTCGCCTGCTGATGATACTGGCCGTAGCGCGTGCCCGCCCGCACCCACCACTGCTCCCCCACCCAGCCCTTCCAGGTCACCTCGTCCACGTGATGCGACGCCTGCTGCTGGTAGAGGCTCAGGTGGCTGTACAGCAGGCGCGGCGCGTACCCGGCGAGGAGGTCGCGATGAGCGGCGCGCCAGTCCTCATTGTCGGGACTCCGCTCGAGAAGATCCGAGTAGACGGACAGCGCCTGTGCCCAGCGCCCGGCCGCGAGCCGGGCCGAGGCGAGGTCGGCGCGGAGCCCGATATCGTCCGGCGATTCCTCGACGAGCGCCGTGAGGATCTCCGCCGCCCGCTGGGGCGCCCCGCGGTCGATCTCGAGGCGCGCCTGCAGTCGCCTGACCCTCGCCGAGCGCGGATCCACGAGCAGGAGCCGGGCGAGATCGGCTTCCGCCCGGTCCGTGAAGCCCGCGTCGAGAAGAAGCTCGACGTGGTCCGCCCGCAGCGCGAGATCGTCTGGGTACTTGGCGAGCAGGGCGGCGAAGGCGGTGAGGGCCTCCTCCGTGCGGCCGAGTCGCGAGAGAAGGCGGGCGCGGATGGCCTCGGCCTCGCGAGTGTCTTGTTGGGCCTGCGGCGCTGGCAGGGCCTGCGGCGCGGGCGCGATCGGGGACGCCGCGGCCTGCGCCGCTCCGCCCTCTGGAGTCTCGATGGCCGGCGGCGGCGCCTGGGCGGCGGCAGGGGCGACTCCGGCCGCCGCGATTGCCAGGGCGACCAGGAGCCGGACCATGATGGTCGGCCTATCTCGTGGCTGACCGTGGTGGGAGAAGCCGCAAGGCCTTCTCGTATTCGGCCCGGGCGCGTCCCTCGTCGTGCTCGGCCGTGTAGATCTCGCCCAGCAGGTAGTGCACTTCGTAGTCGCCACCCTTGAGGCGATTGAACCGCTCCAGCGCCTGTCTCGCGCGCGGCCGGTCGCCGCTCCAGGCCAGGAGCTGGCCCACCCGCTTGAGCGCCTCGAGGTCGTTGGGCTCCTGCTCGAGCAGCGCCTGATACGCGCGCAGGGCGGGCTCCTGTCGGGACAGGGCGAGACTGCGCCGCCCTATCTCGCGCAGGATGGCAGGATCACGCGGGCGCAACCGCTGGAGCGCCTCGAGCTGGGCCAGCGATTTCGCCGGGGCCCCGGTGGCTTCGTAGAGCTCGGCGAGGGCGAGACGGGCGGTCACGTTCGCGGCGGCATCGGGCTTGTCGCCTCCCGAAGCGACCGCCGCTTCATATTCAACGATGGCATCACCCGGCCGTCCAAGGTCGGAGAGAAGCCTCCCCGCCTTGAGCCGGGCGTCGATCTTGGCCCCGGGAGTTGCGCCGAGGAATCGCCGCCACACGCCAAGGCCGTCGTCCAGGCGCCGCGCCTCGGCCGCGAGGCCGAGATAGCGAAGGGCCAGCGTCTCGTCGGCCGGCTGCCGATCGACCAGGGGACGGAGGAACCGGAGGGCGAGGTCGGCGCGGCCGAGGCCCGTCGCGGTCTCTATGGCTTCGCGTCGCAGCGACGCGTCGTCCGGGCGTCGCGACAGGAGCCGCTCGGCCAGCCGCACGAAATCGGCGGGACGGTTCTGGAAGCGGTAGAGCTGGGCGAGCCTGAGGGCGGAGCCCTCCGGAAGGATGCCTGCGCGATCCAGTCCCTCGTACACGCCGATGGCGTCGGGCTCCCTGCCCGTCCATTCGTAGAGCTGGGCGAGTCTCAGCGCCGGCTCGAGGGCGCCCGGCTCGCGCTCGAGCAGGGCGCGCTGCCGCGGGATTGCCTCGGGCACGCGGTTGCCGGCCACGAGCGCGTCGGCGGCCCGACGGGCGTAGCGGTGATCATCTGGGTACAGCCGAGCGAGCCGGTCGAGGACCGCTACCGCCTTGTCCGTATCCCCTGCCGCGCTCGCGGCTGCGATCACACGCTCGGCGAGAGCCCGGTCACCCGGGCGGGCCGCCGAGGCCCGCTCGAGAAGGGCAGCCGCTCGGCTGGGCTGATTGGTCCACTCGTAGAGCTGGGCGAGGGTCATCTCCAGGTTGGCCCGGCCCGGCTCGATCTCGAGGGCGCGCTCGTAGACGGCGATCGCCTCGCGCCCGCGGTCCTGGGCGACGAGGAGCCTCCCGAGGGCGATCAGAACCTCGGCGTCCCGCGGCCGGAGGGCCACCAGCTCGCGCTGGATCTCGATGGCGCGCGGGATATCGCCGGCCCCGTGATAGATCTCGACGAGCCGGCGCCGCGCCGCTTCGTCCCGCGGATCGCTCTCGCGGGCGCGCTCGAGAAGGGCCAGCTCCTCGACGGGCGCGGAGCCACCCGGCTCGGGCAGGAGACGCGCGCGCGCCGCGGCGTCCTTGGGCCGAAGACGGGCCACGATGCGCCAGCGGTCGAGCGCCTGCTTCTCGTCGCCCAGCGAATCGTAGACCTCGGCGAGGAGGCGCTGGCCATCGGCATCCGAGGGGCGACGCTCCGTGTAGGCGACGAGCGCCGGCAAGACCTCGCTCTGCCGGCCGAGGACGCGAGCCGAGACCACGAGATCCTCGAGAGTGTCGCGTACCGTCGGCCCCGACCTCAGGACCTGGTGGAGAGAGATGACCATGCGGTCGTACTCACCCAGCCACTGCGAGAGACCGAGCAGGCGCATGAGCCTCGGCTGGTCCTCGGCCTCGCCCGTGGGCGGCATCTGCGCGAGGACGCGCAGGGCGTTTCCGGGGTCGCGGTTCCACTCGTAGACGTCGGCGAGGAGCCGGCGCGCGTCGCGACGGCCCGGGAAGCGGCGAGCCACCGTCTCGAGCGCCGCGATCTGCCGCTCGGGATCTCCGAGCGCATCGTAGACGGCGGCCAGTCCGAGCCAGGTCTGAGGATCGGATGGGTCGCGTCGCAGCTGCTCCACGAAGGTCTCGCGCGCGTGGGCATACTCGCGCCGCGAGAGGTAGGCCCACCCGAGGTCGGTTCGTGACGGCGTGACGAGGGCGAGCAGGAGCAGGACTCCGGCCACGCACGACCAGACCTTCCACCGGTTGAGATTCATTGGCGGTTG
>QHSC01000211.1 GCA_003220345.1 Candidatus Rokuibacteriota bacterium
GTTGAGACTCACAGGGCGCGGACCTGGATCTCGAGGCCGTCGCCGAGCGTGAGGGCGAGGATGCCCTCAGGGGAGACGCGGGCGCGCACATGGCGCGTGCCCTCGCTCCCGCTGATCTCGACCTGCCTTTCCTCCCCCGCCCGCAGTCCCCCGATCTCGGCGGACTTGGCGCCTATGCCTTCGAGCTTGAAGCTCCAGTCTTTTCCCTCGCGCTGCCACCGGGAGACGCGATGGCTGGCCCCCGCCAGGTAG
>QHSC01000317.1 GCA_003220345.1 Candidatus Rokuibacteriota bacterium
CGAGCGCGAGATGCCGGGGCCGGAGACGCTTCCCCTCTTCGAGGAGGCGAAACGCCTGGGCCTGGGCGTGTGCCTCGGTTACGCGGAGCTCGTGGTCGAGGGCGGGGTCACGCGGCGCTTCAATACCTCGATCCTGGTGGACGCGGCGGGGCGCATCGTGGGCAAGTACCGGAAGATCCACTTGCCCGGCCATGCCGAGCACGAGCCCTGGCGGGCCTTCCAGCACCTGGAGAAGCGCTACTTCCACGTGGGGGACCTCGGCTGGGGCGTGTGGCGCGCCTTCGGCGGGTTCATGGGCATGTGCATCTGCAATGACCGCCGCTGGCCCGAGACGTACCGGGTCATGGGTCTCCAGGGCGTGGAGATGATCCTCCTCGGCTACAACACGCCTGTGCACAATCCGCCGGCGCCCGAGCACGACCTCCTGGCGAATTTCCACAACGGCCTCGTCATGCGGGCGGGGGCATATCAGAACGGCACGTGGGTGGTGGGTGTGGCCAAGTGCGGCCGGGAAGAGGGCTGCGACATGATCGGCCAGAGCCAGATCATCGCGCCCTCCGGCGAGACGGTCGCCATGTGCACGACCCTGGAGGACGAGCTCTGCGTGGCCCGCTGCGACCTCGATCTCACGCGCTCCTACAAGGAGACGGTGTTCAACTTCGCGCGCCACCGGAGGCCCGAGCACTACCGGCTGATCGTGGATCGGACGGGAGCGGTGCCGCCCGCCTGAGCCAGGCTCCCGGTTTCAGACGCCTGCGCCCCTGGTGTTACACTAGACGCCGCCATGAGTGAGCTTCACGTGCCCGAAAGCGCCCAGGTCGCCGTCACCACGGGAGTCGACGAGTTTCCATTCCGCACGGAGCTCAGCCTGGCTCCGCTCATCCGATACTGGGAGCACGAGCTGACCGAAGGCTGCTCGGTGCTGGCCTCGGTGGCCCGGACCGTGCTCGACCAGGTCGCTCAGGCGCCCGAGCTTGCCGGCCCCGTCACCGATCTGACCGCCATCCGGGCCCACGACGATCTGCTTCGCGCGCTCATGGTCGCAGCGTTCTCGCCCGCCTTCGAGGACGACGGCTACGCCGCCGCCCTGCTTCCGTTCCGGCTGCGGACCTTCTTCTCCACGCCCGGCTTTACGCGTCTCCTGACGGGAGGCGACGGCTTCGTCGTGGGGCGGGTGGACGTCGGGGCGGAGCTCCTCGTCCACGTCCGGATGCTTCACGCTTATTCCCTCATCCTGCTCCGCGTGTACGGCATCGACGTCGGCGTCGAGTATCCCTGGGTATCCAGCGTGAAGGACCCGGACACCGGGCTCGACCGGTACTTCAAGTTCCTCGTGAACCGGCGCTTCCTCGACGTGGACGTGGTGGGTGAGCCGCCGGTGCTCAGCGAGGCGCTCCGCCAGCGGCTCGCCGCGGGAATCCTGGACCCCGTCGCGCTCCTGGCCGTGCTGCCGCCCGACAGGTTCGTCATCCGCGGCTTCTCGATCCTCAAGGCGGTCGAGGTGACCGAGCAAGAGGTGCTGTCCGCCATCGAGCGCGAGCTCATCGACAAGGAATCCATCGTCTCGACCGAGCGGTTCAGGGGGCTGCAGGACAGGGTCCGCGCGCTCCTCCGGCGCCCCGAGATCGATCTCGGTCTCTCCGCCCTCGAGGGCGACCGCGTCCTCACCCTCAACTTCGGCTCCCGGGAGGCGCACGGCTGCATCTTCGCCGGCTCCACGCACCACTTGGTGAGCGAGTTCGTGGGCTCCATCTACGAGCGGGCCGCCCAGGAGCGCCGCCCCCTGTTTGTCGAGGACCTGGAGGCATTGCCGAAGCGCTCCCGCATCGAGGATGCGATGCTCGCCGCGGGCTACCGGAGCCTCGTGTTCGCGCCGCTCATCTATCAGGACACGCTCATCGGCGCCCTCAAGCTGGTCTCGCCGAAGCCCGGATCGCTGAACCTGACCCTCACGCCGCACGTGCAGCAGATCATGCCGCTCTTCGCCATGGCGGTGAAGCGCAGCATGGACGAGCTGAACAACCGCATCCAGGCCATCATCAAGGAGAACTGCACGGCCATCCATCCCGTGGTGGAGTGGCGCTTCCGCAAGGCCGTGCTCGCCGGCCTCGAGCGCCCGGGCGCCGCGCCGCGGGAGGGGCAGGCGGGCCAGATCGAGCCCATCGTCTTCCGCGACGTGTACCCGCTCTACGCGCTCTCGGACATCCGCGGCTCGTCGAGCCACCGCGCGTGGGCCATCCAGAGCGACCTCCTGACTCAGCTCGGCCTGGCCCGCGAGATCTTCCAGGCCGCGTATCGGGTCCACCCCATGCCCATCCTGGATCAGATCGGCCACAAGATCGAGCGCTACGCCACCGACGTCGAAGTCTCGCTACGGAGCGGGGACGAGGTCGGGCTCATCGCCTTCCTGCGTCGCGAGGTCGAGGGGCTGTTCGGCCATCTGGAAGGCCTGGGGCCGGACGTGCGTGAGCGCATCGAGGCCTACCGCCGCGCCCTCGACCCGCAGCTGGGCGCGGTGGGCATGCGCCGGCGGGCTTTCGAAGAGAGCCTGACCCTCATCAACGACACGATCGCGACCTATCTG
>QHSC01000100.1 GCA_003220345.1 Candidatus Rokuibacteriota bacterium
CTCGCCCGCCCGCCGCTGCTGGGGGTCATTGACGATGACCATCTCGAAGCTGTAGCCGTTGGGGAGCCCCGCCTCGGCGAGGAGCTTCTTTGCCTTGGCCACGTCGCGCACGGGGCACTTGCGGCTCTTGTCGTGGAAGGGGCTCACGGGCGAGATGGGTGTGCAGCCCGGCGTGTACTGGCCGTCCCACGCGACTTGGTTGAGGGCCACGCGGTCGATGGCGAGATCCAGGGCCTCGCGCACGCGCGGGTCGTTGGCGAGCGGGGTGCCCAGATCTCCAGCCGGCGCCGGCGGCTTGCCGTTCTTGTTGCGGAGATTGATGGTCAGCCCCGAGTAGCCGATGCCCGTCACGCTCGATACCTCGAACTTGCCTTCCTTGCGCAGGTTGGCGGCGTCCGTCGGGCCCACGAGGTGCATCACGTCGATGTCGCCGGAACGCAGGTTGGCCAGGCGCACGTTGTCGTCCGGAATGATGCGGAAGATCAGGCGGTCGAACTTGGCGGCCGCCTTGTCGAAGTAGTGGGGGGATCGCTCCAGGACGATCCGGTCCTGGGAGATGCGCTCCACGAACTGCCACGGCCCCACGCACACGGGCGCGGTGCCGAACTTGTCGCCGAGCTTGTTCGCCGCCGTCGGGGAGACGGGCATCCCCGAGCGGTCGGCCAGGATCGCCACGAGCGGAGAGAAGGGCGTCTTGAGCCTGAGCCGCACGGTCAACGGATCCACGACGTCGATGCTGTTGACCGACTCGAGCTCGCTGCGCCGATTGGAGCCCTTCATGTTGAGGTGGCGGTCCAGCGAGTACCGGACCGACTCCGCGGTCATGGCCGTGCCGTCGTTGAACTTTACGCCGGGACGGAGCTTGATGGTGACGGTCTTGCCGCCGTCGCCGATCGTCGGCATGTCCGCCGCGAGCTGCGGGAAGATGCGCAGATTCTCGTCGATCTCGTAGAGCTTCTCGCACATCTGGGCGAAGATGATGCGCCCGACGTAGGTGCGGGAGGGACTGGGGTCGAGGATGTCCGGGTCCTGGTTGAGCGCCACCACCAGCGTCTTCTTCTGGGCCTGGGCCGGCTCCGCCACCAGCCCGAGGGCGAGGGGCAGGGCGAGCAGGGCGGTGATCGTCGTCAACGCGAGCCGTCTAAGCATCGGTGCCGCCTCCATGATTCTGGGGTTGGCCGTTTGGTTCCAGAGAAGCAAAGCGCCCCATCATACATGGGTCGGTGCGTGGAGGAACAGATCGGCGCTACGCGACCCGCGCGAACTTCTGGAGGCTACGGATCTCGCGGGGCGGCGTCTCGAGGCTGCCCCCCGCCGTCCACGAGACCTCGGAGACGTAGACGGCGCCCTGGGAGTCGGTGACCACGCTGTGGGGGGCGGTGAACTCGCCGGGCTTCTCGCCCCCGAACGGTCCGCCGAAGCGCGCGATCTTTTGGCCCTTGGCGTCCAGCACCGTCACGCGGGGCCCGAGATTGGGCACGTGCTCGTTGACGGGCAGGGCGTGGCCGAGCTCGCCCACGTAGAATGTGCCGCCGTTCTGGGTGCGGTCCACGAAGAGGCCGCAGGGTCGGTGGAGATTGTTCCACTGGCCCTGATACCGGCCCTGGCCGTCGAAGATCTGGACGCGGTGGTTCTCGCGATCCGCGACGTAGACGAGCCCGTCGCGATCGGTGACGAGGTTGTGGGGCAGGTTGAAGTGTCCCGGATCGGTGCCGGGCTCACCCCACGACATCACGTGCTTGCCGTCGGGCGAGTACTTGTGCACACGCGAGTTGCCATAGCCGTCGGAGACGAAGAGGTAGCCGCTCTTCGGGCAGATGGCCACGTGCGTGGGGCGGTTGAAGGGCTTGCCGCCCTGGAGGGTGGCGGGCTTGTCGGGGTCACCGATGGTCAGGAGATGCTTGCCCTCCGGAGTGAACTTCCTCACGGTGTGCTGGAGATCGTCGGTGAGCCACACGGTTCCGTCGGCATCGATGGTGATGCCGTGGGCGCGCCGCACCTGTCCTTCGCCCCAGGAGCGGAGGAACTTGCCGTCACGATCGAAGATGATGACGGGGTGCTCGCCCCGCGTGAAGCAGAAGACGTTGTCCTTGGCGTCGACGGCGACGCCCGCGACCTCGACGAAATGCCACCCCTCCGGCAGCTTGCCCCAGCCCTCGACCGCCTTGAAGTTCATCAAGAAGACTCCTCGAAGGCCCGGTCCATGCGCTCGAAGCGACGGCGCAGGGGCTCGCGGGCCTCCTCGTGGGTGATGACGTAGAGCCGGTTGGCCTTGACCGCGCGCAGGACGCGCCCGGCCACCTCTTCCGGCGTGAGATAGCGGCCGATGAGCTGGAACCAGTCGTTGGCTTCGGGCCCGCTCGGATTTTGAAGATCCACGGGCCGGTTCCGCTCGCTCGTGCGGATGTTGGTGGACACGCCCATGGGGCAGAGCACCGAGACGCCGATGTTGTGAGGGCGCAGATCCTTCTGGAGCGTCTCGGAGAGGCCGACCACCGCGTACTTGCTGGTGTTGTACACGCCGAGGCCCTGGGAGGCGATGAGCCCGGCCATGGAGGCGGTGTTGACGATGTGGCCGGGCTCCTTCTGCACGATCATTCGCGGCACGAAGGCCTCGATGCCGTGGATGACGCCCCAGAGATTGACGCCCAGCACCCACTCCCAGTCGCGATGGCTCGCCGAGTCGAGCGAGCCGTGCACGGCCACGCCTGCGTTGTTACAGAGCACGTGCACGCGGCCGAACTCGCCGAAGGCGCGATCGGCCAGGGACTGCACGGAGGCGAGCTTGGTCACGTCCGTCTCGACGGTGATCGCTTTGCTCCCCGCCTTGGCGACGCCGCGAGCCGCGCGCCCGATGCCGCTGGCGCCGCCCGTGACGACGGCGGTCCTGTCCTTGAGACTTTCCATGGGATCTCCCGGATGCGTGGACGCGCCGAGTCTCAGGCCACCGATGGGTGATGTCAAGTGTCAGGGCGTTCGCGACGATGGTATCCTCTGGGGCCATGGACTACCGCTTGCCTGCCACCGTGGTCCCGCAACGCTACGATCTTCGCCTCGAGCCCAACCTGGATGCCGCCACGTTCGCCGGGACCGTGAGCATCATCGTCGAGGTGCACGAACCCGTGATCGAGATCCTGCTCAACGCCGCCGAGCTCGCCATCGAGAGCGTGGCCGTCTCCCAGGTCGGCAGCGAGCCCATCCACGGCTCCGCCTCGCTCGACGAGGCGGCCGAGCGCGCGCGTCTCGTCTTTCCCGTGACGATCACGCCGGGCCAGTGGCGGCTCGCCCTCCGGTTCTCGGGCACCCTCAACGACAAGCTCCACGGCTTCTATCGCAGCACGTACAAGGATGCCGCCGGCGCCGCTCACACCATCGCCGCCACCCAGTTCGAGGCGACCGACGCGCGGCGGGGCTTCCCGTGCTGGGACGAGCCGGCCCTCAAGGCCGTCTTCGGGGTCACCCTCGTGGTTCCGCCGCATCTCGCGGCGGTGTCCAACACGGCCGTGCTCCGGGAGGAGACGCTCGAGGACGGTCGCCGCGCCGTGACCTTCGCGGACACCATCAAGATGTCCACGTATCTCGTGGCCTTCGTGGTCGGGGAGCTCGAGGCGACCGATCCTGTCATGGTGGGGCCAACCCCGCTGCGCGTGTGGTGCGTGCCGGGCAAGACGCGCCTGGGCCGCTTCGCCCTCGACATCGGGGCCTTCTCGCTGGATTTCTTCGAGCGCTACTACGGCCTGCCCTATCCAGGCGACAAGCTCGACCTCCTCGCCATCCCCGACTTCGCGGCGGGGGCCATGGAGAACCTGGGCGCGGTGACCTTCCGGGAGACCGCGCTCCTCGTCAACGAGGCGGCGGCCTCGCATACCGAGCTCGAGCGTATCGCCGACGTGGTGGCCCACGAGATCGCCCACATGTGGTTCGGCGACCTCGTGACCATGGCGTGGTGGAACGGTATCTGGCTCAACGAGGCCTTCGCCACGTTCATGGAGCTCCTGGCCGTGGACGCGTGGAAGCCCGAGTGGAAGCGCTGGATCACCTTCGGCGTCTCGCGCGCTTCCGCCATGAGCCTGGACGGACTCACGGCGACCCGGCCCATCGAGTTCGAGGTGATGGCGCCCCGCGACTGCGAGGCGATGTTCGATCTCCTGACGTACGAGAAGGGGGCTTCCGTCCTGCGCATGCTCGAGCAGCATCTGGGAACGGACGGCTTCCGCGACGGCGTGCGGCTCTACCTCGAGCGCCACAAGTACTCGAATGCCGAGACGACGGATCTCTGGAAAGCCCTGGGGGACGCCGCTCATCAGCCCATCCCCGAGGTCATGGACGGGTGGATCTTCCGCCCCGGCTATCCGCTCGTCACCGTCGAGGTGGACGGAGCGGGACTCAAGCTGACGCAGCAGCGCTTCCTCTATCTGGGCGGCGAGCCGGATCCCGCCGAGCAATGGCGCATTCCCGTGGTGTTCCGCGCCTCCGTCAAGCGCGGCTACGTCGAGCGCCGGCTGCTGCTCGACGGCGCCGAGGCCGCGGTGCCGCTGCCCGCCAAGCCCGAGTGGGTGGTCCTCAACGCCGGCGGCCACGGCTTCTACCGCGTCCGCTATGCCCCCGCTCTCCTCAAGAAGCTGGCGGGGGCGCTGGCAAAGATCGCGCCCATCGAGCGCTTCAACCTGCTCAGCGACTGCTTCGCCTTGTCGCAGTCCGGGATGATGGCGGCCAGCGACTTTCTGGATCTGACGGGCCGCTTCACCGCGGAGACCGACCGCAACGTGTGGGCCGTGCTCGCGGGATCGCTGGCCTGGGTCAACCGCGTGATCACCGACGAGCAGCGTCCCGGCCTGGAGGCGCTCGTGCGCCAGCGCGTGGAGGAGATGACCTCGCTGCTCGGCTGGGAGCGGCAAGAAGGCGAGAGCGAGCTCGACCGTCAGCTTCGTGGCGATCTGCTTCGCGTGCAGGGCACCGTCGGCAACGACGAGCTCGTTCAGGCGCGCGCGCGAGAGATCTACGCGCGCGCCCAGGTGGACGAAGCCTCGGTGGACGCCAACGTGCTCCCCGCCGTCATCGCCATCGTGGCCGCGTCAGGGGGGGAGAGCGAGTACGCCGAGTTCCGCGATCGCTACAAGCGGGCACGCACGCCGCAAGAGGAGCAGCGCTACCTCTATGCCCTCGCGGGCTTCCGGCAGCCGGAGCTCCTCAAGCAGACCCTCGAGATGACGATCAACGGCGAAGTGCGCAGTCAGGACGCGCCTTTTCTCATCCGCGGCCTGCTCCAGAGCGTGTATGGCCGTGGCCTCGCCTGGGAGTTCATCAAGCAGCACTGGCAGACCATGCAGCGGCTCTACCCCGGGAGCGCGTACCGCCGGATGTACGAGGGCACCCCGGCCCTGGTCAGCCCGGAGTGGGAGCGCGACGTTCACGCCTTCTTTGCCGAAAACAAGATCACGCTGGGAGGCAAGACGCTCGAGCAGTACTTCGAGCAGCTCCGCGTCGCCGTCGCCTTCCAGGAGCGAGAGGCGGAAGCGCTCGCGGCCTACCTGGGCCGCTTCGTGAAGACGCGCTAGCCGGCTGCTGAAAAAGGCCCATCTGCGGGAGTGCGGCGCCCTCGGCCGCAGGTTCAACGTAGAGAGACTACGCCTCACCTGCGGCGGTCGGGCGCCGCCTCGCATCTGAACCTTTTTGAGCAGCCTGCGAGATCGTCAAATTCGGCATGCTAGCCATTGAAGAGGCGCTTGAAGAAGTTCTTCACGCTCTCCGCGGCATCGGCCGCGCCGTCCCGGGTTTTCTCCCAGGCGCTCTTGGCCTGCGGCTCCGCTTCCCTGGCCGCGCCCTTGATCTTCTCGCCGGCGACCTTGGTGCCTTCCACCACTGTGTTGCCGATGCCCTTGGCCGTCTCCTTGATCCCCTCGCCGGCCTGCTTGGCCCCGGTCTCCACCTGTTTCTTGGCCGCGTCGACCTTGCTGGTGTCTGTGGTCTTGCTGTCCGCGGGCTTGTCGACGTCCTCGGCCCGCACCGACGCCGGTAGCCCCGCGAGGAGCAGCGCGGCCATGATCGCGATGAGCTGAGCTCGATATCGACGCATGCTTTCCTCCCTCCTGGGCGTCCGATCTCCAGGTTGGACGCCATCCTCAATATCGGTATTCTATCCCCGGCGAGAGCCCGCGGCGAGAAACACGAGGGCGTGGCCAGGAGATTTCTGATGAGAGCGACGGTGCTGTTGCCCGGCGGGTCGGTGGTGGTGGAGGCGATCGGCGCCGAGGGCGAGGATCTGTGGCTCGACCCGCCCGCCCTCGCGCGCTGCGCGGGCTGGGAGATCAAGCCCGAGGGGCTGTGCCGCGGCGCGCTCTGCGTGCCTGTCCCGCCGGGCCAGGCCGGCCAGGCGCTCGTTGACGCCGGTGGCGCCGAGCCGAGGGTCAACCTCACCGCTCTCGCGCGACACATGGGCCAGCCGGTGGCCGCGAGCCCCGAGCACGCCGTGTGGTCCATTGGCGAGGCGGCCAAGGATGCCGCCGATCGGCTCCTGTCCCTTGAAGCGCCCGACTTCACCCTCCCGGACATGGACGGCAAGCCGTATAGCCTCTCGAGCTTCCGGGGTCGGAAAGTTTTTCTCCTGGCCTGGGCCTCGTGGTGAGGCTGCCGCTTCGACCTGCCCGGGTGGCAGGCGCTGCACGCCGAGCTCGAGCCCAAGGGCTTGACTGTCATCACAGTAGCCTTCGACAGTGCGGGCCCGGCCACGGCAGGGGAGTGGATCCGCGCGGCCAGTCCCACGCATCCCTCGCTTATCGACACGCACCATGAAGTGGCGCGGGCTTACAACATGGTCAATGTCCCCACGGCCGCGTGGATCGACGAGGAAGGGCGGATCGTGCGTCCCAATGAGGTCGCTTTCGCCGACAATCGCTGGATCGAGTACACCAAGTTCGACATGACGCGCTACCTGGCGGCCATCCGCGACTGGGTTGACCATGGCCCGCGGAGCGGCCACGTCCTGCCCCCGGCGGAGCGCCTCCGACGGCTGTCTCTGCCCTCGGCGGCGCACGCCCTGGCCGCGGCGACCTTCCGTCTGGCCGAGCACCTGCACGAGAGCGGTCGGCCCGAGGCGGCGGTGCCCTTCTTCAAGCGGGCGCAGGAGCTCCAGCCCGAGTCGTGGTGCTTCAAGCGGCAGGCCTGGGCGTTGACCGACGCAGAACGGTTCTACGGCACCAGTTTCCAGAAAGAGGTCAAGGCCCTCGGAGGCCGCCCGTACTACACCCCGCTCGATCTCGGAGGATGACCCGATGAAATACGGCGTGGCGATGTTCCCGACCGACTATGCCATCCCGGCCGATGCTCTCGCGCGTGAGCTCGAGGCTCGCGGCTTCGAGTCGCTGTGGCTGCCCGAGCACACGCACATTCCCACGAGCCGCAGGAGCCCATGGCCGGGCGGGGCCGACCTGCCCCGCGACTACTGGCACACGCTCGACCCGTTCGTGGCCCTGGGCGCGGCCGCGGCCGTGACCAAGACCCTCATGCTCGGCACGGGGATCTGCCTCGTGATCGAGCGCGATCCGATCATTCTCGCCAAGGAGGTGGCGAGCCTGGATTTCATCTCCGGGGGGCGCGTGCTCTTCGGCATCGGGGGAGGGTGGAACGCCGAGGAGATGGAGGACCACGGCACGCCGTTCGGCGAGCGCTGGAAGATCCTGCGCGAGCGGATCTCGGCCATGAAGGCGATCTGGACCCAGGAGGAGGCGGAGTACCACGGCAAGTACGTCAACTTCGACAAGCTCTGGTCGTTTCCCAAGCCCGTCCAGAAGCCGTATCCGCCCATCCTCATGGGGGGCAGCGGCCCCCACGCGCGCCAGCGCGCCGCGGAGTTCGACGGGCACTGGATGCCCATCATTGGGCGCGATCCCCTGGATGAAGCCATCGCCGACCTGCGCCAGCGCGCGGAAAAGGCCGGCCGCGACCCTGGCGCGGTATCGGTCTCGCTCTTCGGAGTGCGGCCCGACGAGGGCAAGCTTGCCGCGTGGCGCGACATGGGAGTGGCGCGCGTGGCCTTCTTCGTCCCCTCCGCCCTCGCCGGCACCGTGCTGCCGCTGCTCGATCAGTACGCGGCGGTGGCGAGGAAGGTAGGCTAGGCCACCCTCGCCCTGACGCTCCGCGGCGACCTCGAGTCCCGACGAGAATGCAGCATTCGTTGGCGCTGGTGTTAGGATTGGAAGCGTGACGAGCACGCCGACGCGCATCGAGCTGGCCCTGGCCCCCACGCCGGTCATGAAGCTCGAGCGCCTGTCGCGGCGGCTCGGCGTCGAGCTCTGGGTCAAACGGGACGACCTGACCGGCCTCCTCGAATCCGGTAACAAGGTCCGCAAGCTCGAGTTCCTGGTCGGCGACGCCCTCGCTCAAGGCGCCGACACCCTCATCACCATCGGCACGCTACAGTCCAACTGCTGCCGCGCCGTCTCGGCGGTGGCGGCGCGCCTCGGGCTCCGGGCCATCGTCGCGCTCACGGGCGCCCGGCCCGATACCTATGACGGCAACCTCCTTCTCTGCCGGATGCTGAACGCCGAGGTACGCTACCTGACCGACGAGCAGTTCCGCCACGCGCCCGAAACTCTCGAGGCGATTTCTGAAGACGTCCGGCGCGCCGGCGGCACGCCCTATGTGATTCCCGAGAGCGGCTCCAACGAGCTGGGAGCCCTCGGCTACCTCGAATGTGCCGTGGAGCTGGCGGAGCAGATCACCCATGGGGCGCCTCGCTTCGACACGGTGGTCCTGACCTGCTTCAGCGGGGGCAGCCAGGCGGGGCTTCTCATGGGCAAGCAGCTGGCCGGGCTGCCCTCCGAGATCGTGGGCGTCCCCATCGCCTTTCCGGCCGAGCGCGTGCGCGGCTATGTCACGGAGACGATCAGGAAGGCCATCCATCGCTTCGGGTTCGCCATCGAGGTGCCGAAGAGCATCCAACTCTTGGACGGCTTCCAGGGAATCGGACGGGCGGGAGTGGACGACGCGGAGCTGGCCCTCGTGATCCGCCTGGCGGGTGAGGAAGGCCTCATGCTCGATCCCGTCTACACGGCCAAGGCCTTCGGTGGGCTCGTCCAGACGCTCGAGCGAGATAACAAGTCGCTCGGCCAGCGTGTCTGTTTCATCCACACCGGTGGTATCTTCAGCGTCTTTCCGTTCCGCGACTCGCTGACGCGACTGCTCGACGCCTGACCGTGGCGGAGATCCGGCTCAAGGGCGGCGAGCTGGACGGGCTTCTTCTCCACTACCTCTCGGAAGGGCAGGGGCCGGTCACCGTCCTGCTCCACGGCCTGGGTGGCTTCGCCGAGTCGTGGCGCCATACCATTCCCGAGCTCCGGCGGCACGGGCGGGTCATCGCCCTGGACCTGCCGGGTTTCGGGAAATCGGGCAAGCCGCGACGCGCGTACACGCTGACCTTCCTGAGGGAGGCTCTCGACGCGTTCCTGCGCGCGCTGGGTCTCGAGCAGGTGCGCCTCGTCGGTCACTCCATGGGCGGCGCGGTCGCCGCGTGCTTTGCCGTGGCCCACCCCGCCCGAGTGGAGCGGCTGGCCCTGCTGGCTTCCGCGGTGCCGGGCTTCCCGCTCCGGCCTTCGTGGGTCTATCGGACGATGTCCCTGCCCGGGCTGGGCGAGCTACTCTCGCGGCTCATCACGCGGAGGATCTGCGCCACCGCGCTCGAGCGGTGCTTCGTCTCGCCCGATGCCGAGGAGATCCGCTTCTTCGTGGACCACGAGTTCTCGGTCCGCGCCTCCGTCGAAGGGCGGGCGGCTTACCTTTCCCTCCTGCGCTCGCTCAAGGACGACTTCACGAGGCACGCGGAGGGGTATCGAGACGGGCTGCTCAGGTTTCGGCGGCCGATCCTGCTCGTGCACGGGGTCCAGGACGCCGTCATCCCGTTCGCCCACGCGCAGCAGGTGAGTCAGGGGCTCGACCTCGCCACCGCCAAGTGGCTCGACCGCTGCGGCCACTTCCCGCAGATCGAGCATGCCGCCGCCGTCAACACCTACCTGACGGAGTTTCTCTTCGAGCCCGCCTCGCGCTGACGACTGCGGAAATTAGCGGGAACGGCGGAGAGGAACGGCGGAAGTGTAAGGACTACAGCGTGTAGGTCTTGCCCTGCTCGAGGATGTGGATGCGGGTGGAGTCGACCTTCGCCAGCTCTTCTGCGGTTTCCTGATACAGCTGCGGCTTGACGTGGTAGATCCACACCGGAATGTCTGGAGGCGCCTTGTCGATCTCACGTTTGAGCATCTCCGGCGTCAGGTGACCCGAGGTCCGGGCGAGCGCGTCCATCCGGTTGGGGAAGGACGTCTCCACCACCACGGCCTTGATCCCCCGCATCTCCCGGGCGAGCTTCCAGATCTGCTTGGTCGGCCCCGTGTCACCGCTGAACACGAAGCCCGTCTCCCCGTCGTGGATCACGTATCCCGTGGTCGGGATCGTATGGTCCACGGGCACCGGCGTCACCCAGAGCTCGCCCACCCGCGCCTCGCCTTCCTCGGCGAGGGCACGGAAGGCCAGGACGGGATTCTTGGGATCCGGGATGTTGGCGAAGTTGGGCCACACCACGTCGTTGAAGACGTGGGTGCGCAGGCTGTCGAGCACGGGCCCGATGCCGCACGCCGTCACCCGCCGCTCTGGCGCAATCATGGCCAGGGTGTCGGTGAGAAAGGCGAGGCCGGCGATGTGATCGAAATGGGCGTGGCTGACCAGCGCGTACTCGACCTCGATCTGCTCGGCGGGCGTGAGGGCGCCGCCGACGGTACCGGCATCCACGAGGACCTTGTCGTCTACGAGAAAGGCCGAGGGCCGCTGTCCCTGCCCCTCACTTCCGAACGAGCCAAGGACTTTGATCTTCATCGCAACCGCCAATAGCCTCCCGTAGGGCCGAGTTTAAACTCCGCAGAGTCTAGTCTACCAGTCGATTCTGGGTCAAGTTACCGACAATCGTCAGGCCAGAAGCCTTATTCAAGGCCAGCTTGCGCCCTGGTGAGCCCGTGTGGGAAGATGCGACCGATGATCTTTCAGCAGATCGTCAATGAAGATGCCGGCTGCATCTCCTACCTGATCGCCTGCAGCCAGGCGGGTCAGGCCCTCGTGGTCGACCCTGCCCGCGACCGGGTCGACGACTACGCGGCGTGGGCCCGGCGCAAGGGGCTCGAGCTGACCCATATCGTGGACACCCACGTCCATGCCGACCACATTTCGGGCAACCAGAGCCTGGCCGCCAAGGCCGGAGCCCGGGTGCACATCCATCCGGCGGCCGAGGCGGCCTTTCCGCACACGCCGATCGTGCACGGCGACGAGCTCCGCTTCGGGACGGTGCGGGTGCAGGTCATCCACACCCCGGGTCATACCCCGGACAGCGTCTGCCTGCTCGTCACCGACCTGTCGCGTGGCGAAGAGCCGTGGTTCATCCTGACGGGCGATACGCTCTTCGTGGGCGACGTGGGCCGGCCGGACTTCGGCGGCGAGCGGGCAGCGGCCGACCTCTTCGAGAGCCTGACCGAGCGGGTGCTCACGCTGCCCGACAGCGTGGAGGTCTATCCCGCCCACGGCGGAGGCTCGTCGTGCGGGCGGGCCATGTCCTCCAAGCCCGGCTCTACCATCGGCTTCGAGCGCCGCTTCAATCCCGCGCTACAGCCGCGAAAGGTGGAGGATTTCGTGCGCGAGCTGATGACCGGGCTGCCGCCCAAGCCGCCGAGCTTCGACCGCATCATCGCGCGCAACCGCGCCCAGGCGCTTCCCTCCATGGGTGAGCTCCAGCCGCTCTCGGCGGCCCAGGCGCGCGAGGCCATCGCCAAGGGCGGGATCATCCTCGACGTGCGCAGCCCGGCCGAGTTCGGCGAGGGCCATGTGCCGGGCGCCATAAATGTCTGGATCGAGAGCAGCCCCTTCGCGCCGCGGGTGGCCATGATGGCCCCGGTCGACAGCCGCTTCATCCTGGTGGCGGCGGGCCCGTCGGACCTCCAGCGCAGCGTCGAGGCGCTGGGGCGGGCCGGTATGGACGATATCTTGGGCTATCTCCAGCGCGGCATGACGGACTGGAGGAGCGAAGGGCTGCCCCACGCGAGCGTCCCGCAGATCACCGTGCACGATCTCGCCACGATGCGGGAAGAGCGGGCCGACCTCGTGGTGGTGGACGTGCGCGAGGTCGCGGAATGGGTCGACGGGCACATCGCAGGGGCCGTCAATGTCCCGATGAGCCAGGCCCTCTCGCGTTTGGGCGAGCTGCCCGCGGATCGTCCCAAGGCTGTGCTCTGCGCGGGCGGGCTCCGATCCAGCTCGGTCATCAGCGCGCTCCGGCGGGCGGGATTGACCGACTGCTACAATGTCGCCGGTGGCATGCGGGAGTGGGTCAAGGGAGGCTATTCCACGGTCAAGCCCGGGGGAATCGCGAACGAAGCATGAACGACGACTTCGACTACCCGATCATGTCGAGGGCCCTGATCCTGGGCGACAAGGACACGGTCGCCCGCAAGACCCAGGAAGGCCTCGCCCTCGCCATGGATCCCAAGGAACTGATCTTCCGCGGGTTGATCCCGGGCATGGACGTGGTCGGCGAGAAGTTCCGGCGCAATGAGTACTACGTCCCGCAGGTGCTCCTCTCCGCGCGCGCGATGTACGCGGGGCTCGACCTCCTCAAGCCCCTCATCACCAAGGCGGGCGGCGACGGCCAGTCGCTCGGAGTCATCGTCATCGGCACGGCGCAGGGTGACCTCCACGACATCGGCAAGAACCTGGTCGCCATGATGCTCGAAGGGGCGGGGTTCAAGGTTCACAACCTCGGCCGCGACGTGGCGCCGGAGAAGTTCGTGGCCGCGGTGGAGGAGCACGGCGCCCAGATCGTGGGCATCTCGGCGCTCATGACCACGACCATGCCTGCCATGAAGCGCACCATCGACGCCCTCGCCAAGGCCGGGCTGCGCGAGCGCGTCAAGGTCATGATCGGGGGCGCCCCCGTGAGCCAGGCCTATGCCGACGAGATCGGCGCCGACGGCTACGCGAGGGATTCGACGATCGCGGTGACGCGCGCCAAGGAGCTCCTGGGCGTGGCGGCGGCCACCTGATGGCCAGATCGCGCGGCTGGGAAATAGTCGAGCGCGCCAAGACGGGCGAGCGTCTCGTCTTCGACGGCGGCTACGGCACCGCCCTCTTCGCGGCCGGACTCAGCAACGGCGGCTGCCCGGAGCTCTGGAACGACACGCACGCCGACATCGTGCGCGGGATTCACCACGGCTATTTCAAGGCCGGCTCGGACTTCGTCGAGACCAACACCTTCGGCGGCACGCGCCTGAAGCTCAACGAGTACAAGATCGGCGATCGGACCCGCGAGCTGAACGACAAGGGCGCCCGGCTCGCCCGCTCGGTGTGTCCGCCGGGCGGCTTCGTCGCGGGCTCCATCGGCCCCACGAGCTGCCTGCCCGTCGACTACGGGGTCGGCGACAACGTGGCCACGGACGACGAGTACTTCGCCACCTTCAAGGAGCAGGCGGAGGCGCTGGCCGAGGGCGGGGTGGACATCTTCGCGGTGGAGACCATGATGTTCCCCCAGGAGGCCATCGGCGCCATCAAGGCCTGCAAGGCGGCCGCCGGCCTGCCCGTGATGGCGACCATGTTCTTCCAGTACGAGGAGATCCACGACCGCGACCGCACCATGTGGGGGGAAAGCCCGGCGGAGGTGGCGCGGACGCTCCTCGACGCGGGGGCGGACATCGTGGGCATGAACTGCGGTCGCGGCCCGGACCGCGCCATCGTGATCATCCGCGAGATGCGCGCCGTCACCGACGCGCCGCTGATCGCGTATCCCAACGCGGGCCTGCCGATCACCAAGGGCGACACGACCACGTACGAGCTGGGGCCGGAGGCCATGGCCAAGGACTACCCCGCCTTGCTCGACGCCGGGTGCAACATCGTCGGCGCCTGCTGCGGCTCGGGCCCGGAGCACATCCGCCTCATCGCCGAGGTCGCGCGCTCCCGCCGCTCGCCGCCGTGAGCGCGGCGCTCGACGTCCGCTCGCCCGTTCCCGTCACCCTCGACCGCCGCTGCTTGTCCCTCCGCGTGGATCCCGACGAAGTCCTGCGCTTCCAGGGCTACAAGAAGGGGCGCGACGTCCCGGATGCGACCGTGCTCGCGCTCTTCGACGAGGCGCTGGCCCTCGGCGAGTCGCTGATGGAGCCGCGGTTTGTCTACCGCGCGGCGAGGGTGACCGGGCAAGAGCCCGATGTGATCCAGGCGGGCGGCGAAGAGTTCCACATCCCCGAGATCGGGAGATTGTGGGGGACACTCGAAGCGGTCGGGGCGGGGATCTGCACGGTGGGCCGCGCCATCGAAGATCGCGTGCGAGAGCTGTGGGAGGAGCGAGAGCTCCCGCTGGCGATGATGCTCGACAGCGTCGGCTCGGCCGCGGTGGAAAGCCTGGCGGAATACGTCAACGACCTCCTCTGTCAGGCGGCGATCCCGTCGAGCATGAGGGTCACCAATCGAGTCAGCCCAGGCTATGCGGGTTGGGACACCGCGGAGCAGGTCGCGCTCTTTCGCCTCTGCCCCGGCCTGCCCATCGATGTGACCCTCAATGACTCCTGCGTCATGGTCCCCGGCAAGAGCATCTCGATACTGGTGGGCATCGGGCCCGAGGCGCGCGTGGATCACTACTTCACGCAGTGCCGGCGGTGCTGGATGCGCGACTGCGACTATCGCCGCGCTCCCGCCGTCACCACCGTGCACCGATAGGCCATCCGGGAGCCGGAGTGTTACGATGGCCGGTGGCATGAGTGACAACGTGATTCTCGTGGGATTCATGGGAGCGGGCAAGTCTTCCGTCGGGCGGCTCCTCGCCAGGCGGCTCGGGCGCTGCTTCGTCGAGACCGACGACATGATCACCGCCAAGGAGGGGCGCCCCATCCCCGAGATCTTCACCGCGAAGGGCGAGCCGCATTTCCGCGCCCTCGAGGATGAGGCGGTGCGGCTTCTCGCCCTCAAGCGGGGCGATGTCATCGCCACGGGGGGCGGGCTGCCCTGCCAAGACGGGCGCGTGGAAGCGCTCCAGGCCCTGGGCACGGTCGTCTGGCTGTCGGGCGATCTCGCCGCGCTTCTCGAGCGGGCACGCAGAACCGGCGATCGCCCCATGCTGGACGGCAAGACGCGCGAGGAGATCGAGGCGCTCTACAAGTCTCGCGAGCCGTACTACGCCAAGGCTGATCTGAGTGTGGACACGACGCGCCTCAACCCCGACCAGGTGGCGGCGGAAGTCTGGAAGGCGCTCCAGGCGCGGGCCCGACCCCCTCAGCCTCGACCCCCTCACCCCACCCTCTCCCCCACTGGGGGAGAGGGATCCGCTTCGAGATGAGCGCGCCCTTCATCGAGCGTCTCCGGGAACGCCCGCTGCTGGGCGACGGCGCCATGGGCACCATGCTGTATGCCCGCGGCGTGCCGCTGGATGCCTGCTTCGACGTGCTGAACGTCAACGAGCCCAAGATCGTCCAGGGCATTCACGCCGAGTACATCCAGGCGGGCGCCGACTGGGTCGAGACCAATACCTTCGGCGCCAACCGCTTCAAGCTGGGCGTCCACGGCCTGGCCGCGCAGGTGCGCGAGATCAATTTGCGCGGCGTCAAGCTGGCGCGGGACGTGCGCGAGACGCTCGGGCGCGACATCTTCGTGCTCGGCTCCATCGGCCCCCTCGGGAAGTACCTCGCCCCGCTGGGGTCGATCACGCCCGAGGAAGCCAGGGCGGCCTTTCGCGAGCAGGCGGAAGGGCTGCTCGAAGGCGGCGTGGATGCCTTCGTGGTCGAGACCTTCTCCGATCTCCAGGAGCTGCGCCTGGCCGTGGAGGCCGTCCGGGCCATCACGGATCTGCCTGTCATCGCCTCCGTCGCCTTCACCCAGGATCACGTGACGTTCCTCGGCAGCACACCCGCCGAGGTGACGAGGACGCTGCGCGAGCTGCCCATCCAGGGGCTGGGGGCGAACTGCTCCGTCGGCTCGAGCACGCTGTACGAGGTGCTCGAGCAGATGCTGCCCGAGGCGGGCGGGCTGCCCGTGAGCATCCAGCCGAATGCCGGCCTGCCCTCACGCATCGGCGAGCGCCTCATCTACGTCTCGTCGCCCGCCTACATGGCCGAGTACGCCGCGCGCATGATCGGCGCGGGCGCCCGTCTCGTGGGCGGCTGCTGCGGCACCACGGCCGATCACATCCGCGCCATGCGAGAGGCGGTGGATCGACACGTGCCGAGCCGGGATGGCCGGACGGCCGCGCCACGACGCGCGCGGGTGGAGCGCGAGGCGCCGGCGCTCATCACCACGGCGGCCCCGACCCTGCTCCAGCGCAGGCTCGAGGCGGGCGAGTTCCTCGTCACGGTCGAGCTCGACCCCCCGCGCGGGCACAACATCGAGAAGCTCGTCCAGGGCGCCAAGCTCCTCAAGGAACGCGGGGTCGAGATCGTGGACATCAACGATGGCTCGCTCGGCCGCGTGCGCATGTCGGTGCTGCCCACGGCCATTCTCGTGCGCGAGGCGACAGGGCTCGACATCAACATGCACTTCACCTGTCGCGACAGGAATCTCATGGGCATCCAGGCGGACGTGCTCGGCGCGCACGCCCTCGACATCCGGAACATCCTGGCCATGACGGGCGATCCCCCCCGGGGCGGCGACTACGTCAACGCCACCGCGGTGTTCGACGTGGACGCCATCGGACTCATCCGCATCTTGACGGAGATGAACGAGGGACGGGATGCCACGGGCAATTCCGTCGGCGAGCCCACCGCGTTCTGCGTGGGGGCGGCTCTCGATCCCGCCGCCGCCGATCCGTCCCGCGAGATGGAGCGCTTCCTCGCCAAGGCCGAGGCGGGCGCCCGCTGGTGTCAGACGCAGCCCATCTACGATCTCGAGGTGCTGGAGCGGTTCTTCGCTCGCACGCGCCCGCCCATCCCGGTGGTGGTGGGCCTCTTGCCCCTGCATTCATCCCGTCATGCCGAATTCCTCCACAACGAGGTGCCCGGGATCACCATTCCCGACGCCGTCCGGGGACGCATGCGCGAGGCGGGAGAGCGTGGTCTGCGAGTCGGCATCGAGACGGCGCAAGAGCTCGTCCGCCACCTTCGGGGCCGCTACGCCGGTGCCTATCTCATGCCTTCCTTCGGGCGCTTCGAAGTCGTCGCGGAAGTTCTGGACGCGCTCCAGTAGTCACCTCCGCCGCCGCAGGAGAACCCATGGCCGACCTCAACGACGTGAGCGCCGCCGAGGCGGCGCGCCGCATTCGCTCGGGCGCGCTGTCGCCTTCCAACCTCCTCGCCGCCTGCCTCAAGCGCATCGACGCCCTCGAGCCCACCCTCAAGGCCTGGGTGCATCTCGATCGCGATGCCGCCGCGCGCGTCGCCGTGCAGCGGGATATCGAGGCCCGCGAGGGGCGCTTCATGGGCCCGCTCCACGGCGTGCCCGTGGCCCTCAAGGACATCTATGACGCCGCGGGGCTGGTGACCACCGCGGGGGCGGGGCCGTGGGCGCACCGGCGCGCCACCGTCGATGCCGTCTCGGTGGCCCGGCTGCGAGGCGCCGGCGCGGTGATTCTCGGCAAGGTGACGACGACCGCCTTCGCCTTCCGCGATCCGACGGAGACGGGGAATCCGTGGAATCCTGCGCACACGCCGGGCGGATCGTCGAGCGGCTCGGGAGCCGCCGTCGGGTCTCGGATGGTCCCCCTCGCCCTCGGCACCCAGACGGTGGGCTCGGTGCTGCGTCCCGCCGCCTACTGCGGCGTCGTGGGCTTCAAGCCGACGCACGGGCGCATCAGCGCCGTGGGCGTGGTGCCGCTGGCGTGGAGCCTGGATCATGTCGGTGTCCTGTGCCGCGCGGTGGAGGACGCGGCGCTCGCCCTGGCCATCATGGCCGGCCACGATGCCGCCGACCCTCATTCGGTCCCCATGCCCCTCGATGACTATGTCGGCTCCGTCGCGTCTCCCGCCGCGCCGCGGCTCGGAGTGCTGCGCCCGCTCGTGGAGCGCGCCGAGCCGGACAATCGCGCGCAGATCGATTCCACCCTCAAGGCCCTCCGGGCCGCGGGCGCCCAGGTCGAGGACGCGCCACTCGCGGCCTCCTTCGAGGGTCTCCCCGAGGCGGGCGACACGGTGATGCGCGCGGAAGCGGCCGCCTTCCATCGCGATCTCTACGCGCGCCACGCCGCCGAATACCCGGTGCACCTCGGCGAGCGCGTCAAGGACGGGCAAGCCGTGAGGGCGGTGGACTATCTCGCCGCCCAGACTCATCGGCGCGCCTTCCGCGCCGACATGGCCAGTGTCGCCTCGCGCTTCGACGCGCTGGTGTCTCCGACCGCCCCCGGCACCGCGCCCAAGGGCCTGGCCTTCACGGGCGACGCGTCCTTCTGCGCTCCGTGGAGCTCCGCCGGCATGCCGTCGATCTCGCTTCCCACCGGTCTCGCGCCGAGCGGACTGCCCTTTGCCATCCAGCTCACGGGGGCTCCGTGGTCCGAGGCGCGTCTCTTCGCCGCCGCCGCATGGTGTGAGCGCGCCATCGGGTTCAAGGAAGCGCCGCATGCTTGACCTGAAGATCGCGGGCGGACACGTCTTCGACGGTACGGGAATGCCGGCGGTGCGCGCGGATGTCGGCATCACCGGCGAGGGCATCGCCATGGTTGGGGATCTCGCGCGCGAGTCGGCCGGACAGACTTTGGATGCCTCTGGCCTCATGGTGGCGCCCGGATTCATAGACATGCACTCGCATTCCGACTGGCGCCTCTTCGGCAATCGGCGCGCCGAGTCCAAGATCCGCCAAGGCGTGACCACGGAAGTCGTGGGTAATTGCGGGTTCTCGCCCGCTCCCGTGTCTCCCGAGTTCAGAGAGGATATGCGGGGCTTTGCGCTCTACGTTCCGCCCGGCATGGACTTCTCATGGGTCTCGGTGAAGGACTTCCTCCGCCGCTACGAAGAGGAAGGGCTCGCCCTCAACGTCGCGCAGCTGATCGGTCACGGCACGCTGAGGCTGGCCGCCATGGGCTTCGCCCGGCGCCCGCCCAGCGCCAAGGAGCTGGCGACCATGCGGGGCCTCATGGAGGCGGCCATGGTCGACGGCGCCTGTGGGCTCTCGACCGGACTCATCTACGCGCCCGGCTCCTATGCCGAGACCGCCGAGATCGTGGAGATCGCCAAGGGCGCCGGGGCCGCGGGAGGATTCTATGCGAGCCATATCCGCGGTGAGGGCGCCACCCTCCTCGACGCGGTCGCCGAGGCCATCAGGGTCGGGCGCGAGGGACGACTCCCGGTGCAGGTGAGTCATATCAAGGCGGCGGGACGCGCTCACTGGGGAAGGGTCGGCGACGCTCTCGCCCTGATCGACGGCGCGCGCGCCGAAGGCCTCGACGTCATGGCCGACGTCTACCCGTACACGGCCTCGAGCACGACGATCCGGACGCTCCTGCCGGACTGGGTGCTCGAAGGTGGCATCGAAGCCATGCTCGGCCGGCTCCGCGATCCCGCCACGCGCGGGCGCATCCAGGCGGACATGGCCACGGGACCCGTCCTGGCCCGCGGCCTCGAGTGGAGCGACATCATGATCGCCTCCGCGCCATCACACGCGGAAATCGAGGGACTACGTCTCGACGAGATCGCGAGAAGCTGGGGCAAGGATCCAGTCGAGGCTACCTTCGACGTGATCCAGAGCGAAAAGGGGCGGGGCAACATCATTCTCTTCCAGCTCGACGAGGCCGATCTTCGCCGCGCGCTGGTCCATCCGCGCGTCATGATCGGCTCTGATGGGTCGTCGCTGGCCACGAGCGGCCCCATGGCCGACGGCAAGCCCCATCCTCGGAGCTATGGCACCTTCCCGCGCGTGCTCGGCCGCTACGCGCGTGACGAGCGCGTGCTCCCGCTCGAGACGGCGGTCCACAAGATGACCGGGCTTCCCGCCGCGCGGCTAGGTCTTGGCGATCGCGGCGTCATCCGGCCGGGCGCCAAGGCCGACATCGTCGCCTTCTCGCGCGAAAGTGTCCGGGATCTCGCGACGTATGAGGATCCACACCGGTACGCGGCGGGCATCTCGCATGTCCTTGTCAACGGCCGCACCGTTATTAAGGATGGCGAGCATACTGGCAGCCTGCCCGGCCGCGTGCTGAGGTCCACCTAGACCAAGTCGGGCGGCGGCAAGGCCCATGGATCGGGCAGGCCGCCCGATCTCGCCACAAGCACCTGTCGCCGCGAGCGGCCTGACCCCCGCCGACCAAATACTTAGAGGGCTTGGCCCTTTGCTTGTTATACTTGTGCCTTATTTCACACTAAAGGAAAGGATTCCCATGACTCGCATTCTGATGATCGACACGAACCAGGCCCTGGCCGAAGCGATCGGCAGCCAGTGTCTGAAGCACGGTATCGCGGTTCGCTTCGCGGACGACCTCTGCAAGGGCCTTCGCCAGCTCCTCGACACCCCGGTCTCTCTCGTATTGGTGGAGGCGGCTCGCTTGCCGCGCTCGAATGTGGACCTGGTCAGGCTCTTCGAAGCGGTCATTCCCGGCATCCCCGTGGTCATCCGGCTCGACGCCGAGGGGGCGATGGACGAGCAGGTGCGCTACGAGCTTCACGGCTTCCGGGTGATTCGGGAGCCCTTCGACGTGCGGGAACTCCTGGCCAAGGCCGAGCGGCCCGTGCGTGCCGTCATGCCCCGACCCGCGCAGGCGGCCGCCGCCATCAAGGCCGCGTGTCGATAGCGATCATGCGCCGGCTTCGGAGGAGTCTCGTGCTGCTGGCGGTCGCGCTCGGCTTGAGCGCGGCGCTGGTGGGGCTGTTCGCTGCCACGGAGGCCTCGCTTCGCGCCATCGAGCATCGCGAGTCCGCCACGAGATCGGCCAAGCCGGAGCCCCCGGCTCAGGACGGAAGCCGCGAGGGCGCGTATCGCGATCAAGGGACGGCGGAGTGAATGACGCCATGAGCCGACGTCCTGCCCGTTCGCTGGCGGGGCCGCGCAGGCTTGGTGTAGACTGAGGACGTCAGCGCCGGAGCCGGCGCCCTCGCCTCCGATATTGGCTCTTCCGAGTATTGGGGCGCGCACCAAGGCGGAAGATCAACGGAAGGAGATCCAGATGGCATCGAAACTTTACGTCGGCGGGCTCTCGTACTCGACCACGAGCGAGACGCTCCGGGAATATTTCGCCCAGTGCGGCACGGTGGAATCGGCGGCGGTGATCACCGACAAGTTCTCCGGCCAGTCCCGCGGCTTCGGCTTCGTCGAGATGGCGACGGCCGAGGAGGCCCAGCGCGCGATCTCCGAGCTGAACGGCAAGGATCTCGACGGTCGCAAGCTGACGGTGAATCTCTCGACGCCGAAGGCTCCCGGCTCCGGGGGCGGTCCGCGCGGGGGAGGCGGCCGCGGCGGTGGCGGTGGTCGGGGGGGTGGTCGGGGCGGCGGCTTCGGTGGAGGCGATCGCGGCGCCTACGGCGTCCCGCCTTCCAAGAAGCCCTTCAAGTGGTGAGACGACCCGAGCCTTGAGTCTCGAGGGCGCGACGGTGAACCGTCGCGCCCTTCGTGTTCCCGCCGCCTGCTCTTACCCCGCGCCTCTTACCCGAGGATTCGCTCGTAGCGGCCGAAGTCGTGCGCGGAGTCCATGAACCACTTCACGATCTCGGGATTGGAGCGCGGCGGGATCTCACACGACGTGGACAGGATGAACCCCGAATGCTTGGCCGCCGCGTCGATGCAGCGGCGGACATCGGCTTCCATCTCCTCTTTCGTGGTCTTCTCGAAGCGCGTGGCGTCCACGTTGCCGATGGCCACCGCGCGACCCTTGGCCACTTCCACGAAGCGCTCGAGCTGGTCCACGTGGAGCTTGGGATCTGCCTGCTGGTCGAGATCGAACGACACTGTGGTGAAGCCGCAGCCAATGATGTCCTCGAAGATCGGATAAGTGGTGCCACAGATGTGGGTGGTCAGACCCACCTTCTTGGCCTTGAAGTAGTCGACAAGCTCCTTGTGGTAGGGAGCGATGAAGTCACGGTAGTTGTCGGGCGAGACGAGGCTGATCGAGGCCGTCGGCTCCGAGAAGCTGAGCCCGATCTTGGTCTTGACGATGGCGTCACCCCAGACCTTGCAGAAGTCCGTGGTCACCCGCATGAGGTCATGGATGAACTGCGGATCCTCGAAGGTGTCGAGCAGCATCATCTCCGGATTGCGCAGGAGCATGGCGATGGTCCAGGGGCCGACGGCGACGGCGCCCATGGCGGCGGGCGGCGCGGCCTTGACGAGGGCCTCGCACTGTTCGATGAAGCCCGGGAGCCGCGCCGTCTTGTACGGATCCGGCATGCGTAGGGCGGCCAGGTTGGCCTTGTCTTCCAGCACGTGCCCCTCGATCGAGGGCACCACGTAGTCGGAGTACTTGACCTTGCAGCCGAAGGCCTCGGCCTCCTTGGCCAGATCGTTGTAGGCGAGAACCACGTCGGGCTGGTAGCGCTCGTAGTAGTTCATCATGGCCGTGATGGCCTTGATCGGATTCGTGCAGTACTCCTCGATGCTCAGCCCGTCCAGGGTGCCCGCGAACGAGGCCACGATGGGATAGACGGGCACGCGGTCGGCGAAGGAGCGCTTGTAGGCGGCCACGACGCGATCGCGATTGGTCAGGCTCACCTTGCCCTTCTCGGCGTCCCAGAGGCGGTTGACCTCCATGTACCGCGGCGGCAGCTTGGCCTCGTACTCCATGAACTGGGTGATCGGATAGCGGATGCCGCCGTTGTGAGTGCCCCGCAGGCCCTCGACGATCTCTTCCATCCTCGCCCACGGGATGGAGAACGCCATCTCGTGGTCCTGGGTCTGGCCGAAGATGCGGTCGCCGGAGCAGGGCAGGATGACCTGCGGCTCGCCCGTCTGCATCGTGGTCACGATGATGTCAGCGCAGACGGCGCGTCCCTCGAAAGACGAGGCGAGCCGCCCCCCGCGCTTCCACAGCGCGGCCTGGGTCAGCCGCATCACCTGCGCGGGATTGGCATAGATGCAGACCACGTGGGGCTCGAAGGTGGCCCGGTCGAGCGGGGCCACGAGGAGCGTCTCGTACTCGCCCGGGGAGAACTTGTCAATGGCCGCCTCGGAGCGCTGGCCCGCCTCCTTGGTCTCCGTGTACATGCCTTCGCACAGCGTGCCCACGTTGTAGATCGGAAGTGGCTTGTCGAACCCGATGGCCGTGATGCCGAGGGAGCAGATGTGATCTTCGCGCGTGAGGGCGATCATCCAGCCGTAGCGACGCGACATGTCGATGACCTGGCACGACATGCTCAGCTTCTTGAAATCGCGCGCGGGGCGCCGGGCCCGCTCCGGGATGGGCTCGCCGGGCTTGAGCATCCGGATGGCCACCGGGAAGGTCTGCGGGCGGATGTAGGTCTGAAGCTCCTTGTCCGCCGTCTTCGTATCGATCATTGGTGGGCCTCCCGGTCAGAGCGTAGGGGTGGGGTATACCTTTGTCAAGCAATGGCGCGCCGTTTCGATAGAATGTGCCGCACTGGCCATGGCCCGCTTCCGCATCGTTCACTGGAAGGACATCCCCTCGGTCGTCGAGGCGGCCGACGACGAGCGCACCGTGCGCCACCTGCTGTCGCCGAAGTTCCAGGACCTCATCGACTCTCTCGCCATGAGAGACAGTGCCACCGAGGAGGAGGCGTATCTCGCAGGCTGGGGCCAGGGCGAGTGGGAGGAGCGCCCCGGCAGCGCCGAGGCCGTCGCGGAGGCGGTGGCGGCGGACGTCGAGAGCGGCTTCCAGACCCTCCTCATGCAGCGATTCCTGCCCAAGCCGAGCTAGCATCGTCTCCGACGCGCATTGCCTCGGTCTCACCGAGCGCCTATAATCGCGGCGGGCCAATGAAGGCCAGGGAACTTCTCGCCGCGTGCTTCTTCCTCTTCGGGGCCCTTCTCATCTGGCCTCTGCTCACGATTGCCAATCGACCGGTGCTCGTGGGGGGCGTCCCGGCGCTCGTGGTGTACCTTTTCGCCGTCTGGGCCATCATCGTGAGCGTGCTGATCGCGGTGGCGATCCGCCGCCGCGCCCCGGAGGATGACGAGTGAGCTGGCCCAGCCAGCCGACCCTGCTCGCCATCGTCCTGGGGTACTTGCTGTTCCTCTTCCTCGTCGCCTCGATGGGCGAGGCTTTCGCGGCCCGGCTGCGACGAGGCCGCATCCGCACGATCACCTATGTCCTCGCGGCCTCCGTCTACTGCACCGCGTGGACCTTCTATGGCAGCGTGGGGCTTGCGGCGAATCGGGGCCTCGAGTTCCTGACCATCTATCTCGGTCCCGCCCTCGTGGCGCTCCTGTGGCCCCTCATTCTGAGCAAGCTCGTGCGGGTCTCCAAGGAGCAGCGCATCACCTCCATCTCCGACTTCATCTCGAGCCGCTACGGCAAGTCGGCGAACCTGGGCACCCTCGTCGCCCTCCTCGTGGTCGCCGGCATGATTCCCTACATCGCCCTCCAGCTCCGCGCGGTGTCGGCCACCTTCAGCCTGATCATGCAGGAAGGCTCGGTGCTGGACGTGTTCGACCCGACCCTCCTGGTGGCGGTCACCCTCGCCTTCTTCGGCATCCTCTTCGGCGCTCGGAACCTCGACTTCACCAAGCAGCAGACGGGCCTCATGACGGCGGTGGCCGCGGAATCGGTGGTCAAGCTCGTGGCCTTCCTGGCCGTCGGCATCTGGGTCACGTGGGGCGTCTTCGGCGGCCTCGGCGAGATCTTCGGCAGCATTGCCCGCGACCCTGTCTGGTCGACGCTGCTCACGCTCGACCAGCCCCAGACCGCCTCCCACTCGCGATGGGCGGCCATGCTGCTGATCTCGATGATGGCCGTCATGTTCCTGCCCCGCCAGTTCCACGTGCTCGTCGTGCAGAATCCCCGCGAGCGGGACGTCAACGCGCTCGCCTGGTCGTTCCCCCTCTATCTGCTCCTCATCAATCTCTTCGTGCTGCCCATCGCCTTCGCCGGGCTCCTCGTGTTCCCCGAGTCCGGAGGGCAGGCGGACAGCTTCATCCTCCGCCTGCCTCTGCACTTCGAGAGTCGGATCATCTCCGTGGTCGTCTTTCTCGGCGGCTTCTCTGCCGCCACGGCAATGATCGTGGTCGACTCCCTTGCCCTGTCCAAAATGATCACCAACGACGTCATCCTGCCCATGCTGCTCCGCCGGCGACGCCTGGAAGACATCTACCTGGTGACGCTCTACTACACGCGCGCGGCCATGCTGGCGGTGGTCGGCCTGGGCTTCGCGTGGGCACGGATGGAACGGGGCCAGCTTCTGCTCGTCGAGATGGGGCTGCTGTCCTTCATCGCGGTCAGCCAGTGCGCCCCTGCCATCCTGCTCGGACTCTACTGGCGGCGCGGCAACCGAAAGGGCGCGACGGCCGGGATCTCGGCGGGATTCGCGCTGTGGTTCTATACGTTGATCATCCCCGCCCTCGTCAAGGAAGGACTCGTGCCCGCGTCCGTCCTCGCCGACGGGCCGTTCGGGCTCCAGTGGCTCAACCCCACCGCGCTCCTCGGCCTCTCCGGTCTCGACGTGACGACGCATGGCGTGTTCTGGTCGCTCTTCGTCAACATCGGGCTCTTCGTCCTCGTGTCGCTCCTGAGCGAGCAGGACGCCGACGACCGCTCCCAGGCCGCCGCGTTCGTAGGGACGGCGGGAGAGGACAAGCACGCGACGGTGGCGCCGGCCATCCTGTCCGCCACGGAGATCGAAAGACTCGTGCACCACTACGTCGGCGCAGAGGAAGCCGAGCCGCTCGTGCGCGAGCTCTTCCGCGGCAAGGCGCCCTCCGAGCTCACCGTGCCCGAGCTCCTCGAGCTGCGCATCCGCTTCGAGCGGCTGCTCGCCGCCTCCCTGGGCGCAGCGGCCGCCCGCATGATCGTCGAGGACCACTTCACCATCTCCAAGGACGAGGCGCAGGAGCTCGTCACCTCGTTCCAGCAGATGCAGCAATCGCTGCGTCTGACCGAGGAGGAAGTCCGGCGCGGCGAGCGACTTCTCGCGTCCGTCGTCCAGAGCGTCGACGACTGCATCGTCACCGCGGGGGTGGATGGCCGCCTCGTGACGATGAACCCGGCGGGCTATCGGCTCCTGGGCCATGCGCAGCGACGGGTGGGGCGGCTCGGACTGCAAGATCTCCTCGGCGCCGAAGACCGTGGGCGCGCCGCCAAGGCCATTGCCCGCGCTGTCGAGGTGGGACAAGGCTGGAGCGGACAGGTGACGGGCCGGACGGCCAAGGGCCAGATCTTCCCCGCCTACCTCTCCGTTCGCTGCATCGTGGACGCGGGAGGGCAGACCATCGGAACGGTGGGGGTGTTACGAGACTTGACGGAGCAGGTCGAGACGCAGCGGCGGCTCATCCAGCGCGAGAAGCTCGCCTCCCTCGGCGAGATGGCGGCCGGCGTGGCCCACGAGATCAGGAATCCGCTCGGCGGGATCAAGATGGCGACGAATCTTCTGTCCTCCAGCGAGTGGGGTGGAGGATCGCTGTCTCAGGAGATGGCCCGGTCCATCCTGTCCGGGATCGGCGAGATCGAGCGGATCATCAATAGCCTGCTCGACTTCACGCGAGATACCCAGCTCGAGCGCGGCGAGTACGAGCTCGTCCGCATCCTCGATCCCGTGGTCGACGCCATGGCGGCGGAGGGACGGGTCCGCGGGATCGAGGTCGCCTATGGTCGCGTGGAGCGGGAGACGGTGGCGGCCGCCGATGGCCAGAAGCTCCGGCAGGTGTTCACCAACGTGATGAAGAACGCCCTCGAGGCCATCGACCCTCAGCGGCCCGGCGGCCAGGTCACCGTCAACCTCTTCGTGGAGGTTGACCGCGCCACCGTGGAGGTGGCGGACAACGGCGTGGGCATCGCCCCGGAGGACCGCGAGAAGATCTTCCTGCCCTTCTTCACGACCAAGCCCTCCGGCACCGGGCTCGGGATGTCCATCGTGAAGAAGATCGTGGACCTTCACGGCGGCGACATCGTGATCGACAGCGCATCCGGACGCGGCACCCGCGTCCGGATCTCCTTGCCGGCCGTCGGGCTGGCGCATCCCCTTGCCGGAGGCACGCCATGAAGCAGCGTCTCTTGCTCGTCGACGACGACGAAGTCTTCCTGCGCCCGCTCCATCGCACGCTCGAGCTTGCGGGGTACGAGGTCCTGCCGGTGCAGAGCGCCGAGGAAGCTCTGGACACCCTCAAAACCGAGGACGTGGACCTCGTGCTCACGGACCGGCGCCTGCCCGGGTTGGACGGCGTGGGTCTGGTGCGACAGATCAGGGCCGAGCATGCCGACCTCGCCATCGTCGTGATGACCGCCTATGGCTCCATCGAGTCCGCGGTGGAGGCCATGCGGCTCGGCGCCGAGGACTATCTCGTCAAGCCCTTCGAGGCGCCCGAGCTCCTCCTCGTCATTCGCCGCGCCATCGAGTTCCAGGCCCTCAAGTCGGCCAACCGGCGATCCATCCGGCGGAACCAGGAGCGATTCACCTTCCGGAACATCGTGGCGCGGAGCGCGGGCATGCACGCCGTGTTCGACGTGCTCCGCTCCGTCGTCGATCTCGACACCACGGTGCTCATCCACGGTGAGACGGGGGTGGGCAAGGAGCTCCTCGCCCGCTCCGTCCACTTCTCGGGGGCGCGCCATGATCGCCCCTTCGTGGCCGTCAACTGCGCGGCCATTCCCGCCGAGCTCTTCGAATCGGAGCTCTTCGGGTCGCGCAAGGGCGCCTTCACGGGGGCGAGCGAGCACCGGCGGGGCCACTTCCAGATGGCCCACGGCGGCACCCTCCTCCTCGACGAGATCGGGGAGATGCCCTTGCACCTCCAGAGCAAGCTCCTGCGGGCCATCGAGGAGAAGAAGGTGACCTCGGTGGGCGCCGACCGGCCCGTCGACATCGACGTCCGCTTCATCGCCACCACCAACAAGGACCTCCAGGCCGAGGTCGAGCGGGGCGCGTTCCGACGCGATCTCTTCTACCGGCTGTCCGTCCTCCCCGTGCGCGTGCCGGCGCTGCGCGAGCGCCCTGAGGACATCCCGCTGCTCGCCCAGCACTTCCTCGCGGAGCTGGGTCGCCGGCTCAAGAAGAGCGTCAAGGCCGTCGCTCCGGAGAGCCTGGACGCTCTCATCCGGTATCCCTGGCCGGGCAATGTGCGGGAGCTCGAGAACGTGATCGAGCGGGCCGTCATCGTATCTCGGAGCGAGGTACTGACGGGGCTGGAAGGTTTTCTCTCGGGGCCCAGCGGGGCGCATGCGCCCGTGGATCTCTCCCTGCCCTTCCGCGATGCCAAGGCGCGTGTCGTGGAGGAGTTCGAGCGAACCTATGTGCAGGGTCTGCTCGAGACCCATGGCGGGAAGCTCACGGCGGCCGCCAAGCACGCGGACATGGACCCGAAGAACTTTTCAGACAAGATGACGCGGTACGGGCTGCGGCGCCAAACGGCCGAGCCTGGCGAGGGCGGCCCGCGCGCCACTTGAAGTCCGGCGCCGATTGGATTAGAAGATAGCGGGCGCGATGCCGCGCCGACCCGCCCAATTCCCACTCATGTGAGGCACACGCCCATGGCGACGAAGACCGCGATCGGCACCACGTCCATCGAGGCCCTCCTCAAGGAAAAGCGGAAGTATCCGCCGCCCAAGGAGTTCGCCAAGCGCGCCAACGTCAACCGCGCCTCCGCCTACGCTGAGGCCGCGAAGAACCCCGTCAGGTTCTGGGAGCGTTTCGCCCGGGAGCTGGACTGGTTCAAGCCGTGGCGGAAGGCCCTCGAGTGGAAGGCGCCGTACGCCAAGTGGTTCATCGGCGGCAAGCTCAACGTCTCCTACAACTGCCTCGACCGCCACATCAACACCGCTCGGCGGACCAAGGCCGCCCTCATCTGGGAAGGAGAGCCGGGCGACACGCGCACCCTGACGTACTGGGATCTCTACCGCGAGGTCAACCGCTTCGCGAGCGCCCTCAAGCGCGGGGGCGTCAAGCGCGGGGACCGCGTGACCATCTACATGCCCATGGTGCCCGAGACGGCGATCGCCATGCTCGCCTGCACCCGGATCGGGGCGCCCCACAGCGTCATCTTCGGCGGCTTCGCGCCGGACGCCATTCGCGAGCGGATCCACGACGCGCAGTCCACCGTGCTGTTGACGGCGGACGGAGGCTGGCGCCGTGGCGGCCATGTGCCCCTCAAGAAGAACGTGGATGAGGCGCTCAAGGAGTGTCCGGATGTCAGGACGGTGGTGGTGCTCAAGCGGACGGGTCAGCAGATCAACATGCAGGCCGACCGCGACATCTGGTGGGACGACTTCGTCAAGGAGGCGGAGGCGTACTGCCCCCCCGAGAAGATGGACGCCGAGGACATGCTGTACCTCCTCTACACATCGGGCTCCACGGGCAAGCCCAAGGGTATCCAGCACACGACGGGCGGCTACCTGACGGGCGTCTATGCCACGACCAAGTGGGTGTTCGACCTGCACGACACCGATGTGTTCTGGTGCACGGCCGACATCGGCTGGGTCACCGGGCATTCCTACGTCGTCTACGGGCCACTCGCTAACGGCACCACGACGGTCATGTACGAGGGCACGCCGGACACCCCCGACAAGGACCGCTTCTGGCGCATCATCGAGAAGCACGGCATCACCATCTGCTACACGGCCCCGACGGCCATCCGGACGTTCATGCGCTGGGGCGACGAGTACCCGAATCGCTGCGATCTCTCGAGTCTTCGCCTGCTCGGCAGTGTCGGCGAGCCGATCAATCCCGAGGCCTGGGTCTGGTACTGGAAGGTGATCGGGGGCGGCCGGTGCCCCGTCGTGGACACGTGGTGGCAGACGGAGACCGGTCACATTCTCATCACGCCTCTGCCCGGGGTCACGACTCTCAAGCCAGGCTCGGCGACCAGGCCGTTCCCCGGGATCTCTGCCGACGTGCTGAATGACAAGGGGGAGTCGGTCAAGGCAGGGTACCTCGTGCTCACGAAGCCCTGGCCCGGCATGCTCCGCGGCATCTACCGCGACCCGCAGCGCTTCCAGGCGCAATACTGGAATCGCTATCCGGGCGTCTACTTCACCGGGGACGGCGCCAAGCTCGACGAAGAGGGGTATTTCTGGCTGCTCGGCCGTGTGGACGACGTGATGAACATCTCCGGACACCGCGTCTCGACCATGGAGGTCGAATCCGCTCTGGTGGATCATCCGCTCGTGGCCGAGGCCGCCGTCATAGGCCGACCACACGAGATCAAGGGCCAGGCCATCGCTGCCTTCGTCACCATCAAGGACGGCACCACGGGCTCGAAGGAGCTCATGGAAGAGCTGAAGGGCCACGTCACGAAGAAGATCGGGGCCCTTGCGCGCCCCGACGACCTCATTTTCGCCTCCGACCTCCCCAAGACCCGAAGCGGCAAGATCATGCGGCGGCTCCTCCGCGACATTGCGGAGGGCAAGGCGCTGGGCGACACGACCACCCTCGCGGATCCGGCGGTGGTCGCCCGGCTCAAGGATCAATACGGCGAGGAGGAGTAGTCGGGTCTGCGTACCAAGGGCGCGAGGTATCTTTGCCAAGCCTCGGCCCCTTGAGGAGGCGGGCTGCTCCTTTGTTTCCAGGGGCTTGACAGGCAGGAGAGCCTGGCACTCCGCATGCTCTCATCGAAGCGGCGTTTTATCCATGGTCTCGGAGAGAGCCCTCTCGGCTAACGGAGCCCGGAGGGCTCTGCCACACGAAAACGGCAAGAGCATCTGAAAACAGGAGGCCCAATGGCGGGAATCAGCATTTCGGGCAAGGAGCTGCGTCGCGTCGTGATTGCGGCGTCGGTGGGGAACATCATCGAGTGGTACGACTTCTACATCTTTGGGAGCCTGGCCGCGATCCTCGCCGTCAAGTTCTTCGACAAGACTCACCCGGTGGCCGCCTTCCTCAGCACGGTGGCGATCTTCTCGGTCGGCTTCCTGATCCGGCCGCTGGGGGCCTTCGTGTTCGGCTGGCTGGGGGACAAGGTGGGCCGCAAGTACACCTTCATCGTCACGCTGACCGGGATGGGAGTGTCGACCGCGATCATCGGCATGGTCCCCACCTATGCTCAGATTGGCCTCGCGGCGGCCTTCATCCTCTTCGCCCTTCGCCTGATCCAGGGCCTCTGCCTCGGAGGCGAATACGGCGGCGCCATCACGTACGTGGCGGAGCACATCGAGGACAAAAGGCGCGGGTACTACACGGGCTGGCTCCAGACCTCTCCCACGCTCGGCATCGTCCTCTCGCTGGGTGTGATCATCGGCACCCAGCGCTACCTGGGAGCCGAAGCCTTCGCCGAGTGGGGATGGCGGGTGCCGTTCATCATCTCCCTCCTGCTGGTCGCCATCGCTATCTACATCCGGCTGTCGCTCCAAGAGACCCCGGTCTTCCTGGATATGAAGGCGAAGGGACAGGCCACGACCAATCCCTGGCGCGAAGCCTTCCTCAGCAGGAACATCAAGTACATCATCATCGCCAGCATCGTCGTGCTGGGGCAGGGATGCGTCTGGTACAGCGGCCAGTTCTGGGCGCTGTTCTTTCTTCAGAAGGTCAAGAACGTCGACGTACTGTCATCGAGCTACATCATCGGCGTCGCGCTGCTGATCGCCACCCCGACCCTTATCTTCTGGGGCTGGCTCTCTGACAAGGTCGGGCGTAAGCCGATCATCCTGGGCGGCATGGCCCTGGCCGCTCTCACGTACTACCCGCTCTACTCCGCCCTCGGCAACTACGCCGATCCCAAGACGGGCATCAACTACCCGATGTCCATCCTCATCGTCGTGGTGCTGGTGAACTACGTGGGTATGACCTACGGTCCCATCGGGGCGTTTCTCGCCGAGTTCTTCCCCGGGCGTATCCGCTATACCTCCGTGTCGGTGCCGTATCACATCGGCAACGGCTGGGGCGGGGGTCTCGTACCCATCATCACCACGGCGGCGTACGCGTCCGCGGTGCAATCGGGCTCCAGCAATCCGCTGCTCTGGGCCTTGGTCTATCCCATCGCGCTTCCCGCGGTCATGTTCCTGCTCGCCGTATTCCTGATGCCGGAGACACGGAAGAACAGCATCTGGGTGGAGGGGTCTGCCACCTTGCACCAATCCGCGCATAGGGCGTAGGTAGGCACCCCGCCGCGGTCCCGCCGTCTTCGGCCCCGGGGGCCCCATCAAGGGGGTTCCCGGGGCCGTCGCACGTTCTCCCACGAAGGGCTTCCAGGTGCGTCCGGACGCCCAGATTTTCCCAATTCCAGGTACTTCAGAATGAGTCATGCTCCAGAATTTGTCGGTTCAGGTGACCGTTTTTCCCAACCCCAAAGGGCACATTG
>QHSC01000318.1 GCA_003220345.1 Candidatus Rokuibacteriota bacterium
GGTATCGCCACTGGGCCGTGAACTGGGTCGGTCGCGTCGACGATATCCAGCTCCCGAATAATCTTTCTATCCGCGTCGCACAAAAAAGCAAACGTGGCTCCGATGCCGTCGCGGACTTCTTTGGAGACCGGGGGATTATCCACGGACACAATGACCAGCTTGCAGTAGTTCACGATGAGCTCAGGCTGCAGGTACGCTACGTAGTTCAACAATTGGCGGCGGTCCTTGGGACAGAAATAACCACGGCTAAACACGACAGCGGTCGGGAAGCCGCGAATGATTGACGACAGCTTGACCACTTCGTCTTCGTGGCTGGGAAGCTCGATGTCCGGAAACGTCTCACGAGGCCGCAGATTCTCTTTCATCGCATCACCTACTAAACTCTTCGCCAAACATTGGCAGTCCACTCTTTGATTGTTCTTGTGTGACCTCGTCTTGGATCACATCCCAATGCTCGACCAGAACGCCATCTTTGATGCGAACGATGTCCGCCGCAATCCAGTTCACAGGGAGGCCGAAGTTCGAAAATCGTCCGTGCACGATGACGACATTCCCTTCGGCCACAATCGTTCCGGGCTCATACTTGAGACCCGGCGGAAGGCTCTTGATGAGATCGAACAAGCCCTCGCGACCCGGAGCAATGTGCGCGCTGTGTTGGATGTAGTGAGGTGACCAAAACTTCTCGGCAGCCGCATAGTCACGCTTGTTGAACAGCGTGTCAAAGGCCTCGAGGACAAGTGCTTTGTTTTTCGACTCAACTGTTCGATTCATTGCTACGTTGGCCTCCTCCCAACGTGACTTCGTGTGAGTCGATTCAGGCATTCATTCCGCCATCCACAGTAAGATTCGCTCCGGTAATGTACGAGGACTCCGGACCGGCGACGAACGCCACCAGCGCGGCAACCTCTTCAACATGCCCATAGCGGTCGAGCGCTGTACCGGCCTTCTGCGGCGCCGCCCACTCGCCCGCCGCGGGATTCAATTCCGTGTCGATGGGACCCGGCTGGATATTGTTGACTGTAATACCCCGGCTCCCCACCTCTCTGGACAACCCCTGACTGAACATCTTGACCGCTCCCTTCGTGGCCGAGTAGGGCACCAGGCCGGGTACCATCACACGCTCGCCCACGGCCGAGCCGATCATGATGATGCGACCGCCGCTCTTCATGTGCTTCAGCGCCGCCTGCGTCGCGACGAAAGTGCCCCGGACGTTGATGTCAATCAGGCGGTCCAGCTCGTCCAGCGTGGTCTCCTCGAAGGTCTTGGGAATGGCCGTGCCGGCATTGTTCACAAGGATGTCGAGCCGGCCGAAGGTCGCCACGGTCCTTTCGACCGCGGCTTCGACAGCGTCGGCATCAGTGGCGTCCGCCTGAAGTGCGATCGCCTTTCCGCCACCGCGTTCAATCTCCTTGACGACCGACGCGGCCGCATCGGCACCTTTCGTGTATGTAATGGCCACGTCCGCTCCGTCCGCGGCCAGACGCTTGGCGATTGCAGCGCCAATGCCGCGCGAGCCGCCCGTAATCAGTGCAATCTTTCCTTCCAGTTGCTTGGACATTCTTTTTCTCCTCTCCCATTAACGTGCCATTGGGCGCTTCATACTGTTCGACCCGCTCGCGGTCGCTCGTGCTGGCTTCATACTCAGGCGCAGGGTGTGGCCGGCCGCGCTGGGTCGCGGTGTCGTCGCCATCGTCTTATTGGGCTGTTTTGCCGCCGTCGACGTGGAACGACGCGCCCGTGATGAAGGATGCCTTGTCAGATGAGAGAAACACGATGGTCTGGGCAATCTCTTCGGGCGCCGCTACGCGCTTGAGCGGCACCGTCGTGATCAAGCCGGCCTTCCTTTCGTCAGTACCGGCAAAGCGGTTCAGCATCCCGGTCTCGACCGGACCGGGGGCGACCACATTGACCCGCACGCCGGACCCGGCGGCCTCGAGCGCGGCGGATTTGGTCAACCCTTCGACCGCGTGCTTGCTGGCCGCGTAGACTGAGGCGCCGGCCCCTCCGGTCCGGCCGTAGGTAGATGACACATTGACGATGCTGCCGCTCCCTTGTGGGAGCATCACGCGCAACTCATGCTTCATGCTCAGCAGCGTGCCGAGCACATTGGTGTCGAAGGTCGCTGCGTAGCTCTCGGCAGACTGCGCCGTTACGGGGCCAGGTTTGCCTTCAGTGCCGGCCGTATTGACGCCCACATCCAGGCGACCAAACCGCGCGACCGTCTGGCCAACCAAGCTGCGCACCTCGTCCTCGTGGCGCACATCGGAGCGCAGAAACTCGGCTTCGGCGCCCAGCTTGCGGAGTTCAGCAACGAGCTCGTGACCCTCGGCGTCGTGCCGGCCCGAAGCAACGATTCGTCCGCCTTCGTTCGCAAAGGCGAGTGCTGTGGCACGTCCGATACCTGTGAGTGCGCCAGTAATCAACACCACGGGATCCTTCATGAGCGTCCTCCTCGAACCGGACTTAATGGTCAAGCTGAATAAGCTGATTGCAATGGCGGCGCCAAGTGCAATGTCATGATTCACGGGATCTTAGCCATTGAGGGCGCGCCGCTCCGTCAGCGTTTGCTGAAATGTCGGCTTGGAACCGGGGCGCTCACTATTGAGGGGTGGCGGGAACTCCGGATAGCTGCAAGCGGTGAGAGACGATCGGGCGGTTCTGAAGCGGTGCCGAACCTTTATGTGTCTCGGCCCCGCTCTTTGGCCATCCAGTCGTTTATGTAGGGCGGACAATGAGCGATGCTGATCCCTCTGGCTCGACAAGTGCCGAGGAACCGCACCGCGTCGATGTCCACCAGACTCAATTCCTCCAAGTCCAGAACAACCCTTGCTCCGCTGGCGTCGATCTGAGTCTTCACTTCCTCCACATGCTGCGCTTGCATTCGGCCAATCAGCCGGATCGTCGTGC
>QHSC01000212.1 GCA_003220345.1 Candidatus Rokuibacteriota bacterium
CGGGGGCCGTCTTCTTCGACATCGACGAGATCGCCGACCGCACCACGGCGCTTCCCCACATGCTCCCCACCCCGGCGGAGTTCTCGCGCCACATGAGCGCCCTCGGCCTGTCGAACAATGACTTCATCGTGGTCTACGACACCCGCGGCGTGGTCAGCGCAGCCCGCGTCTGGTGGACCTTCCGGGCCTTCGGGCACGACCGGGTGGCCGTGCTCGACGGCGGGCTCAAGAAGTGGAGGGCCGAGAACCGTCCCCTCGCCTCTGGAGCGGCGACGCCCGCGGCCCGTCGCTTCCGCGCCAAGCTCCGGCCGGCCCTCGTGCGCGGGATCGAGCAGATGCGACGCAACATCGAGACCCGGCGCGAGCAGGTGCTGGACGCTCGCTCGCGCGGCCGCTTCTACGGCACCGAGCCCGAGCCCCGCCAGGGGCTTCGCCCTGGCCATATCCCGGGCAGCTTCAACCTGCCCTATGACATGCTGTACCGGCCAGACGGCACGCTCCTCCCTCCCGAGGGGCTCAAGGAGGTCTTTCGCGAGGCGGGGCTCGATTCGCGCAAGCCGGTGGCGACCACCTGCGGCTCGGGGGTGACGGCTTCTATCCTGGCCCTCGGGCTTCACGTGATCGGGCACAAGAAGGTCGCGGTCTATGACGGCTCGTGGACGGAGTGGGGCGGCCGCGCCGACACGCCCGTCGAGCTCTGAGGAGGCGCTCTCTTGGATTACACGTTCAAGCAGTTCATCGAGGATCTCGAGGCGATCACGAGCGCTTCGCAGGACCATGACGTGATCACGCGCCGGGCCGCGCCGCTCCTCGCGAAGCTCTGCGGCAATCCGGAGGCGATTCCCGCCGAGTATCGCACCGCGCCCGCGGGCCAGCGGGGCCGCTACATCCTCCACCGGGGCCCGCGATTCAACGTCACCTCCGTGATCTGGAGACCGGGCGATGAAGCGCGCTCTCACGATCACGAGACGTGGGGGCTGGTGGGGGTGGTCGAGAACGAGATCCAGGAGACGCGCTACGTTTCGAGGGGCGCGCGCTCTCTGGGAGGCAAGGTGGCTCTCGAGGTCCGCGAGGTGCTCCGCCACAAGGCGGGCGCCGTGTCGCGTCTCGTGCCTCCCCACGACGAGATCCACGCCATGCACAATCCCACCACCAAGGACACGCTGGAGATCCACGTCTACGGCAAGGACCTCATGGGACTCCAGCGCCACGTCTTCGACGCGGACGGCACCGTGGGATCGCTCGTGAGCGGCAAGTACATGAACTGCTGATGCCGGGCATCGGGAACCCGGAATGAAGATCGTAGACGTTCGCGCGTTTCCGACGTCGTTCCCCGTGCCGCCCGAGGCCCGTGTCTCGCTCGGCATCGGGACGGCGGTCAAGCGCGACGCCGTCGTGGTCAAGGTGACGACAGACGAAGGGTTGGTGGGCTGGGGCGAATCGCATCACGGGCGCTCCCCCGGCGCCGTTGCCCATCACGCCAATACCACGCTCAAGCAGCTCGTCATGGGAATGGACGCCGCCGACGTGGTCGGCGTCTGGGCCAAGATCTACAAGATGCAGCTGGGCTCCCACGGCATGGGCGCGGCGACGGCCATCGCCATGAGCGGCATCGACATGGCGCTCTGGGACATCCGCGGCAAGGCGGTGGGCTGGCCGCTCTATCGTCTCCTCGGCGGCGCCGCCCACCCCATCCCTGCGTATGCGGGAGGCGTCTCCCTCGGCTACCAGGAGCCCGCGGCGCTCGTCGACGAGGCGCGCGTCCACGTCGAGGCGGGCTACCGGGCGGTGAAGCTCCGTATCGGCGATTCTCCCACGCGGGATCTCGAGCGCGTGGCGGCGGTGCGCAAGGCCTTCGGCGAGGGGCTGACCATCCTCTCCGACGCCAACACGGGCTACACCGTGGCGGATGCGCGCCGGGCCATGCCGGGACTGGAGGCGCACGCCGTCGGCTGGCTCGAGGAGCCGTTTCCGCCCCACGACCACCGGAGCTATGCGCAGGCGGCCACCTTTGCCCGCGTGCCCCTGGCCGCGGGTGAGAACCACTACACGCGCTTCGAGTTCTCCCGGGTCGTCGAGGACCGCGTGATCACCATCCTGCAGCCCGATCTCTCCAAGACGGGGGGTATCACGGAAGGGCTGCGCATCGCGGCCCTCGCCTCGACGTGGAAGCTCTCCATCAACCCGCATACCTCGATGACCGGCCTCAACATGGCCGCGTGCATCCATTTCCTGGCCGCCATCGACAATGCCGGCTACTTCGAGGCCGACGTCTCCAGGTACAACCTCTTCCGCGACAAGCTCGGCAGCGAGCCCTACCGGATCGGCACGGACGGCTGCGTGCGGCCGCTGGAGAAGCCCGGCCTCGGGGTCGAGATCGACGAGGCTTTTCTGACTGCTCACCCCGTGATCGAGGGCCCCGGCTATGTTTGAGGACCGCGGCGGTCTGCGTCTGTCCACCACTTCCGAGCGCGCCGCCGAGCACTACCGGCGTGGCGTCGACGCGTTTCTCTCCGCCAGCGCGGGCGTCGAGGACGCGTTCGAGTCGGCGCTCGCGGCGGATCCAGATTTCGCGCTGGGCCATGCCGCGCGGGCGCGGGCCCTCCAGGCGCGCGGCGCCGTCCCCGCCGCCAAGGAGGCGATCGGCCGGGCCCGCGGGCTCGCGGCCGCCGTCACGCCGCGCGAGCGCCGCCACATCGAGGCGCTCTCCCTCGCCATCGACGGCGATCTGACGGGCGGCCTTGCCCTCGTGCGCGAGCATCTCGCCGACACGCCGCGCGATGCCCTCGTGCTGTCGCTCGTCACCGGGGTCTACAGCCTCGTCGGCGCCAGCGGCCGGCGGGATCGCGACAAGCTGCTCCGGGATCTGCTCGACGGAGTCGCGTCCGCCTACGAGGACGACTGGTGGTTCCTGGGCATGCACGGCTTTGCCTGCACGGAGTCAGGCAGCCCGGCAGAGGGCCGGCGCAAGATCGAGCGGTCGCTCGCGCTCCGGCCGCGCAACGCGAACGCCGCCCATGCCCTCGCCCACGTCTTCTATGAAGAGGGCGATAGCCTCGGCGGGGCGGACTTCGTGAATGGGTGGATCCCGGGGTACGAGCGCACCGCCCAGCTGCATTGCCATCTCTCCTGGCATCTCTCGCTCTTCGAGCTCGGGGCGGGGCGCGGCGCGCGCGCGCTCGCCGTCTACGAGGACAGCATCCGTCCCGGCGTGGCGCGTTCCGCGGCCACGGGGGCGGTGGCGGACAGCAGCGCGTTCCTGTGGCGCTGCCAGCTCTGGGGAGTGGGGCCTCCCGAGCTTCCCTGGAGCGAGATCCGAGATTTCGCGACGCGGTCCTTTCCGCGGCCGAGCACGGCCTTCGCCGAGGCCCACATCGTCATGGCGCTGGCCGCCGCCGGCGACCACGCAGCGGTCGAGAGCCGTCTCGCGGAGCTGCGGCGCATGGAGCGCGAAGGACGCCAGCCCGCGGGCCCCGTCGTCGCCGACGTCGCCGAGGGCATGGCCGCCTATGCGCGGGGCGACTATGCCGAGGCGATCCGTCTCATCCAGCCGGTTTTCGAGGAGATCGTGCGCGTGGGGGGCAGCCGAGCCCAGCGCGACGTCTTCGAGCAGACGCTGCTGAGCTCATATCTTCGGGCGGGCCGCGTCGAGGATGCCGAAGGTCTTTTCCGCCGGCGCCTCGAGGGCCGCCCCGCCGTGCCGGGCCATCTCTCCCCCTCGTCACGGAGGGAGAGGGACTGAGCTACTTCGTGGGCTCCGGCGCGCCCGGAGGATTCTTGGCGCGGATCGCCGCCGCGGCTTCCTGCATCTGCTTGACGACGCTGGGCCGGAAGCGCGCGCGCCAGAGCTCCGCAAGGGCATCGTACGTCCTGGCCAGGAGCGGGTGAATCGGGTCCATCCGGAACGCTTCCTGGAGCGCCTCTCCGTAGAGCGTCTCGGCGCGGACGTAGTGCTTGATGCGGAGAGCCCCGCGCGCATCGTCCATGGTCTTCTGCCACACGGCGGTCTGGTCTGCGGCGAACATGGTCGCGCCCGCCTCTGCCTCCTGCCGCTCCTTCTCGCAGCTCCCGGCCCGCGTGTCGCACACCCGGACCGTGGCGAGGTACGCGAGGGCCGCCTGGAACTCGTTCTCCGTGGGCGGGTAAGGGCGCCAGGCAAGATGGATCGCGTACAGCGCGTCCTTGCCTTGGATGACCAGGTAGAGCGCGCTCTCTGGCTGAGTCGAGCCCGCGCACTGCGTGACCCGCGTGAAGAACCGGCTGGCCGGGAGCCCGCTCACGGTGACGGGATCACGCGGATAGATCTGCGCACCCTGGCACGTCGCCCGGAGGGTGTTCGTCTCTCTTCGCTCGTACTCCGAGAGCGAGGTGCCGTCTCGTCGAATTTCGACCGCGATCAGCCTGGTCCAGTTGGCCACGGATTGATTCTCGGTCACGAACTCGATGGGCTGATCGACGTTTCCCGGGCTCTTCGCGCTGAGTTTCCAGCCGAGAGGTATAGCCGAAAGAAGGTTCTCGCCGGGTGGAAGGGTCGGCCCTGGGGAACTGGCCATCGCGGGCAGGACCGCAGTCGCGAGCAGCAGGAGGGCAAGCGCAAAACGAACCATACGTCACTGTACGCGCCTTCGAGGCCTGCGCCTCTCCTTATGTGTGACCTTGACGATGGTGGCGCGGGTGATGCGGAACACCTTGTAATCGCTGCGGGTAGGCGAGGGCGGCTGGGTCGGCCGGCCCTCTTGCCCGTCAGTACACCTCGTCGCGCTCGCCGAACTCGAAGGCCTCGGTGCGGTCCTGCAGCTCCTCGGGGGTGACCAGGCCCTTGTCGGCGAGGAGCCGCTCGAAGGAGGCGAGCCAGCGCTCGTAGTAGCGCGAGTCCTCGCCGCGCGACTCTGACTGCGCGATGGTGGCGATCAGGCTGCGTTGAAACTCCTCCCAGCCGTACAGGCGCTGGTCGTGCAGCGCAACGGCCATGCCGAAGATGCGTCCCTCCCAGGGCTCCTCGAAGACGAGCTCACCGTTCTTGCGCGGGACCGCCACCGGCCCGGTCATGTTGGCCACGAGGCGCTCGGGCCGCGTGCCATCCAAGAGCACCGCGGGTGGCGGCACGCGGCAGGCTGCGGGCTGAGGCGCGCCGGGGCGCAGATGAAGGTCGGTCACGGGCTGGCCGTCGGGCCGCTCCTCCCAGGTCGACGCGGTGAAGTGATAGGCGGCGAGGGCGGCGGGTGGCGGCGACCACGTCTGCGCGTCGACCATGACCTCGATCCAGTCATAGAGCGCGAGGACCTGCTCGTCGGCGGAGATCGAGTGGAACCAGGCCTGCCGGCCGTCGAAGAGGATCATCACCACGTTGGCGAGCGCGCAGGGCCCGAGGCAGCCCCCGATGGTCAGGTGGACGCGGTTGCGGAGCTCGCGCCGCTCCCATTCGCGGTGATAGAAGTCGCGCGGAACGGGCGCGTAGCCGTCCTGGACGCGCCCGCAGCAGCAGCCATCGGCGCAGACGAAGAGCTGGCCCAGCATGCGCGCGACGTGGATGCGCCGGCCGTCGGCGCGATTGACGATGTTACGCATGCTCAGCGCGTAGGGGCGGGGGCCTGCACGAGGGCCACGCCGATCATGGCATCGCGCGTGACGAGGGCCGCCAGCTCGGGCTCCGAGAGCCCCTCGGTGCCCTCGGGGCGGCGGGGCAGCACCATGTAGCGGATTTCGGCGCTCGAGTCCCATATGCGGATCTCGGTATCGGATGACAGCTCCACGCCGAATTCTCCCAGGACCACGCGCGGTTCGAGCACGGCGCGCGAGCGATAGGCGGGAGCCTTGTACCAGACGGGCGGCAGCCCCAGCACGATCCAGGGATAGCAGGAGCAGAGGGTGCACACGACCATGTTGTGCACGGCGGGCGTGTTCTCGATGACGACCATCTTGTCGCCGCCCCCGCGGCCGGAGATTCCCAGCTCGGCAAGGGCCGCAGTACCGTCGGCGAGGAGCCGCTGCTTGTACGCGGGGTCCGTCCAGGCGCGCGCCACCGCTCTGGCGCCGTTCATCGGGCCCACGTCCTTCTCGTAGGTCTGCACGACCTTGTCCACCACTTCCGTCGAGAGGAGGCCCTTCTCGATGAGGAGGGACTCGAGCGCCCGCACGCGGTGGACCACCCAGGGCTCGGGCTCGGAATGATGGCTGCCCATCAGGTCTTCTCCGCGGGCTGGAGGTAGCTTTCCCAGAGATCGATGTGGACGCGCGCCTTCGGCTCGGCGGCGTCACCCCACAGCTCGCCCGACTCGAAGCTCACGCTGTAGAGCGGCTCGGGGCAGCGCCCGCGCCCGTGGGCATGGGCGTCCGGCAGGATGTAGACGCCGTGGAAGAGGTGGATGCGCCCACGATGTCCGCGCGCATAGCCGGGCAGCCGCGTGTGACCCCGGGGCTGCCAGTTCCGCGTGATCACGGCATCGCCCGGCTTGAAGCGGGGGGCGGGGTCGGGCTCGCTCTTCTCGGCCATGCCCTTGCGCACCACGTTCATCACCCGGGCGAGCAGCTCGGGATCCTTGCGGTCGGGAAGGGGCTCGGTCGGATTCGCCTCGAAATGGTTGGTCCGCGCCTCGAGCTCCTCGCGCTTGATCACGCTCTTCTCGACGAGAAGTGTCTCCACCGAGGCGAGCCAGTGCTCGTAGTAGCTCGTGTCGAGGTAACGCTGCTGCCCCATGCGCTCGATGGCATGGCGGAACTCGTCGATGTTGTAGATGCGCTTGACCATGCCGATGAGGTTCATCACCAGCACGGCCTTCTCCCACTCCGCGTGGAAGGCGGGCTCGTTCGCCTCGCGCTGGATGGGACCGAAGCCGTGCCTGCCGCCGAGGTCGTGGACGCCGTTCATGACTGGCGGATGATCCCGCGAGGGCGCAAGGCTGTCAAGCCTTGCTAGCCCCCCGCGAGCTTGACGCGATGGCCGAGGGCCCGGAGACGCGCGGCGATCCGGTCGCGATGGTCGCCCTGGATCTCCACGACGCCCTCCTTGACGGCGCCCCCGGCCCCGCACAGGCGCTTGAGCTCGGCCGCGCGAGCTTCGAGCTCGCGGGGAGGCAGACCGCGAAGCACGGTCACGACCTTGCCGTTGCGCCCGCCGCGCTCGCGAAAGATTCGCACCACGCCGTCCTCCGGCACGCTCGGCGCGGGCGTCGCGGCCGAACGCCGCGGCTCGGGCTCGCTCAAACGTCCCTTGTCCGTGGAGTAGACGGACCGGCTGTTCTTCACGGCTCCAGTGTAGCAAGGCGGCGTATACTGCTCGGCACTTCGCGGGAGAGAGGAGATGTAGTGGCGATCGCTCATGCCCCGCCGACCGATGTCCAGAAGCAGGTGCTCGCGCGTATCGACGAGGACGAGGTGGTGCGGCTCGCCTGCGACCTGATCCGCATCCCGTCCTTCACCACCGAGGAGACGCCGTGCGCCGAATGGCTCGGCAACTATCTCCGCGACCAGGGGCTGGCGGCCGAGCTCCAGGAGATCGAGCCGGGGCGCAAGCAGGCGGTGGCGCGCCTCCACGGCACGGGCGGCGGGCGCTCCATCATGCTGAACGGCCACATCGACATCGATCCGCTCGCCGGCGGGTGGACGCGCGATCCCTTCCAGCCCTGGATCGCCGACGGCAGGCTCTACGGCCACGGCATCTACAACATGAAGGCGGGGGTGACCGCGTGCATCATGGCCGCCCTCGCCCTCAAGCGCTCAGGGGTCCGGCTTCGTGGCGATGTGGTGGTCGCGTGCGTGGCTGCCGAGCTCAACAGCGGCGTGGGGACCATCCACGCCATCAATCACGGCTACCGCACGGACATGGCGGTGGTGGCGGAGCCGTACGGCGCGCGAACCATCATCACCAAGCACACGGGGACAATGGATCTCGTGGTGCACACGCTGGGCCGCGCCACCCACATCAGCAAGAAAGAACAGGGCGTCGACGCTATCTCCAAGATGATGCGGGCGATCGCGGCGATCAACGCCATGAAGCTGACGCACACGCACGACCCCGAGCTGCCGGGACTGCCCCGGCTCAACGTTGGTTCGGTGATCGGCGGGCGAGGGCGCAGCTACACCCTTCGCGGGGCTTACACGGTCAGCGACTTCTGCTCCTGCTACGTCAACATCCGGTTCAACACGAGCCAGTCGGGCGACACGATCGTGGCCGATTTCCGGCGCACGCTGGATGCGCTCGCGGCCGAGGACCCCGAGTTCAAGTACGAGATCGAGTTCCCGCCCGAGCCGTCGCGCGGCCTCGGGCGCCTGGCGAAGGCGGCGGTGGACGTGCCCGTCACCGAGCCCGTCGTCCAGATGGTCAAGCGCAATCTCAGGACGCTGTCAGGGCAGGAGCCAGAGCACCTGGGCGTGCGGCTGCCTCAGAGCTACGCGGGCAACGACACGACGCATCTCTGGCAGGCCGGCATTCCGTGCTGTCTGTACGGCCCGGGCGGCGGCTACACCGATTACCACGACGTCCACACGAACCTCGACGAGCTCTTCCTCGTCACGCGCGTTCTTGCTCTCACCGCCCTCGAGGCCGCGGCCTAAATTCTCACCTCAGTCCTGGTCCTGGGCCAAGTTGCGAGCCAGACGAGGCCCGAGGGAGCCTGCAACGCGAGGCGTACCTATATGTACGTTGAGCGTTGCAGGCGACCGAGAACGAAGTATGGCGAAGCATTGGCCCAGGACCTCAGTCGCGGTCGCGGATGAGGGGCGCGGTGGAGCAGTGGATGCCGCCACCGTTCTTCTCGCACTCGCCGTAGTCGATGGGCACCACCTCGATGCCGTGGCTGACGAGGCGCTCGGCCGTGGCATCGCCGTTGTTGATGGCGAGCAGGACCTTGCCGGGGCGCAGGGCGAGCAGGTTGACCACGTGCGGGTTGTCGGCGTGGTGCACCTCGATCCACTTGATCTTGAGCTCCTTGAGCGTGTCGAGGAGCCGCCACGGCACCCGGTTGATGTTCACGAGGGCGACATCCTGGTCGACCATGAGGATCTCCCCGTCGATGTGCATCGCATAGCCGGCGAGATCGACCTTGACGAGGCGGACCCCCTGCGCGGCGAGGACCTCCTCGACCTGACGCACGCCCTCTTCGTTCTGGCGATACGAGAGGCCGACCAGCGCCGTGTGCTCGTTGAGCCAGCAGAAGCTCCCTCCCTCGAAGAGGCCGCTCCCGTGGATGGTGCGGAGGATGGGCATGCCGAGCTCGGCGACCTTTCGCGTGACGTAGGCTTCTTCGCCGCGGCGGCCGTGGCCAGGCTTGGCGCCCACGGGCCCCATCCGGCAGACGACGGCGCCGCCGGAGACGGCGACGACGTTGTCACGCGTGTACATCGCCTTGGGGTCCGTGCGCGCGCCCTCCACGTAGACCACCTCGGCGCCCGCGCTCCGAAGCGCCGCCACCATCTGGTCGTGCTCCGACTGCATCTTGGCGATGTCGGGGGCCTTGTCGTGACGGTAGTACCACTGCTGCTCGTCGTCGATGAGCGCCTCGATGGCGGGATCGTACTTGTCGTTCGACATGACGCGCATCTCGTCGCCGGGACGATGCACGAGCACCATCTTGAGGGGACCCACGTCGTTGTAGACGCCCCAGCGGCGCCCCCACACGCGCGCCTGCATGGCGTCGTCCTCGAAGGGCGGCTGGGCCCGCGGGGGGATGCGCTTGAGCACTTCGTGGTAGTACTGCGGCGAATCCTTGAGGCTCATGACCGGGCTCCTTCCCGTTCGAGGACTGCGTTCACGCCGGTAGTGTAGCAAGTTCGCGCCGGGCTATACTCCCCGCGGTGAAGACGGACCTCCTCCTCATCCCCATGGGCGCGCGCTGGGCCGAGATGCGCTCGGCGGCCGTGGCCGCCGAGGAAGCGGGCTTCGACGGTCTCTGGACCTGGGACCATTTGCGCGATCCCGACGGCGACCCCGCCGGCGTCCCCGAGTGCCTGACCACGCTCGCGGCCCTGGCCGAGGTGACCACGCGCGTGACCCTGGGGCCGCTCGTGCTGAACGTGTCCAGCCGGCACCCAGGTCTTCTCGCCAACATGGCGGCGACTCTCCAGCAGATCTCGGGCGGGCGCTTCATCCTCGGCCTCGGCGCGGGTGGCAGCAAGCAGACGCCCTATGCGCGGGAGCAGGAAGCGCTCGGCCTCACCGTCGAGCGCGACGGGGTACGCGCGGAGCGTGTGGCCGAGGCCGCCCAGGTCCTGCGCCGCCTCTGGTCGGGCGATGCCTCGAGCTTCGCGGGCACGCACTATCGCCTCGACCGGCCCGCGGGCTATCTTCGCGCCGACCCGCCGCCGCCCATTGTGATCGGAGGCTTCGGTCCTCGCATGGCGGCGATCGCGGGCACCCACGGCGACGGCTTCAATACCCAGGCGCGCCATCCGCAGCTTGCCGATCTGGCGCGGATCGCGCGTGACGCGCTCGCGGCATCGGGCCGAGACCCCGCGCGCTTCAGTCTGAGTGTCTTCGCGGGCCTCGCCCCCGCCTGGCTCCGCTCCGACTCCGAGAGCCGCGCCACGCTCACACGCCACCAGGTCGACCGCCTCATTCTCCTGATCCAGCCGCCGTATGACGCGTCTCAGATCCGCGCCGCCGGCCGGCTTCTCACCGGCTGAGCGCATTCACCAAACGAAAGGGCACGCATGGCGTATCCGGGATTCGACCTCACGGGTAAGGTGGCGCTCGTCACGGGAGGCAACAGTGGCATCGGGCTCGGCATGGCCGAGGCCATGGCCCAGGCCGGGGCCGCCGTCTGCATCTGGGGCACGAATGAGGACAAGAACGCCGCGGCCCTGGCCAGGCTAAAGGGCCACGGCCCCGAGGCCATGGCGCTTCGCTGCGATGTCTCAGACGAGGCGGCGGTGGAGAGATGCTTCGCCGAGACGGTCGGGGCGCTTGGCCGCGTCGACGCGTGCTTCGCCAACGCGGGCGTGGGAGGCGGAGGCCGCGCGAGGAACTTTGCCGAGATGCCGACGGCGGAGTGGCGACGGGTGATGAACGTCAACCTGGACGGCGCGTTCTTCACGCTGCGCGCGGGGGCGCGGCACATGATCGAGCGGGGCGGCGGGGGATCGCTGGTGGCGACGGCAAGTCTGGCCGGCGTCATGGGCGCCGCGCGGAACGAGCATTACTCGGCAACCAAGGGCGGTGTCACGGCGATGATCCGCTCGATGGCCGTCGAGCTCGCGCGTCACCAGATCCGCGCCAACACGATCGTGCCGGGCTGGATCGACACGCCCATGACGGCGGGGCACCTGCACGGCGAGGCCTTCACGGAGAAGGTGCTCCCGCGTGTGCCCATGCGC
>QHSC01000213.1 GCA_003220345.1 Candidatus Rokuibacteriota bacterium
CCCGACCTGTTCTCGGGATCGGTGACGCTCTGGGGCGCCACGGTGCCCTCATATCGGATGTTCGTGATCGCCTTCGGGCTCGTGATGGCCGTGGTCCTCTGGCTCCTCATCGAGCGGACGCGGCTCGGAGCCATCATCCGCGCCGGCGTGTTCGACTCCGAGATGGCCGCGGGCATGGGCATCAACGTCGACCGCGTGTTCACGGGCGTCTTCGCTTTCGGCGCGGGGCTGGCCGGGCTGTCGGGGGTCATCGCGGGGCCGATCCAGTCCGCTCAGCCGCCGATGGGCGCCACCATCCTCGTCCCCGCCCTCATCGTCGTCGTGGTGGGCGGGCTGGGCAGCCTCAAGGGCTCGCTGGTGGGCAGCCTGATCATCGGCCAGGCCGAGACGTTCGGAAAAGCCTGGCTGCCCGGCGCTTCCATGCTCATCATCTACCTGGTCATGGCCCTCGTGCTGCTCCTCCGCCCGCAGGGGCTGTTCGGGCGCGCCCTGAAATGATCGTGCGCTGGGTTGCCGTGGCGGCGCTGATCGTGGGGGCGGCTGTCTTTCCGGCCTTCGCGGGCAAGTACCCGGTCAAGCTCCTCCAGGAGATCCTCATCTGGGGGATCTTCGCCATGAGCCTGGATCTCCTGATGGGCTACGCGGGGATGGTGTCGCTCGGCCACTCGGCGTTCTTCGGGGTGGGTGGCTATGTCGCCGCCCTCGCGCTGCTGAAGTCACCCGGGGTCGCCTCGGGGCTGCTGCTGCCCGCGGCCGCGGCCGCGCTGGCCGCCCTCGTCATCGGATACTTCTCGATCCGCGTGAGCGGCGTCTACTTCATCATGCTGACGCTCGCGTTCTCCCAGATGTTCTACGCGGTCACCTTTCAGGCGGCATGGCTGGGGGCCGAGGACGGGATCGTGGGCGTGCCGCGGCTGAACGCGCTCGGGCTGGACACAGCGAAGCCGCTCGCGTTTCACCTCTATCTCGTGGTGCTGATCGCCGTGGGGGCGCTGGCCCTTTTTCGCATCGTGCGCTCGCCCTTCGGCCGCGTCCTGCGTGGCATCCACGAGAACGAGGCGCGCATGGAAGCGGTGGGCTACGCGGTCGACCGCTACAAGCTCCTGGCCTTCGTCATCGCGGGCACCGTGGCGGGCGTGGCCGGGTCGCTCTACACCCAGTTCGTGGGCTCCATCACCCCGGACGCCTTTCTCTGGACCACCTCCGGCGAGGCTCTCCTCATGGTCATCATCGGAGGCACGGGGACGCTCGCGGGCTCCATGCTGGGCGCGGCCGCCTTCATCCTGCTCCAGAGCCTCGTCAGCTCCTACACGGAGCGCTGGATGCTGATCCTCGGCCTGACCTTCATCCTGCTCGTGCTCTTCGCCCCCGGAGGTGTCGTGGGCGCCCTTCGGGGGCGCGTGGGGATACGCTCGTGACCCCGCCGCCGCTCCTCGCCATCACGGCGCTCACGCGCACCTTCGGCGCGTTGTCGGCCCTCGCCGGCGTGTCGCTCAGCGTGATGTCGAAGACGCGGCACGCCGTCATCGGCCCCAACGGCGCCGGCAAGACCACGCTCTTCAACGTCATCACAGGCCAGGTGCCGCCCAGCGCCGGGCACGTGCTCTTCGAGGGCCGGCTCGTCACAGGCTTGTCGCCTCACGCGGTCGCCCGGCGCGGCATCTCCCGCTCCTTCCAGCGCACCAACCTCTTTCCCAAGCTGACGGTGCTCGAGAATCTGCGCCTCGCCGCGGCCGCAGACGGGCGGGGAAGCTGGAGCCTCTTCGGGCGGGTGGATCGATTGCGCGCGCCCTTTGAGCGCGCGACGGAGACGGCGGAGGCGATCGGCCTGCGGGACCGGCTCCCGGCAACGGCGGGCACGCTCTCCTACGGCGAGCAGCGTCAGCTCGAGGTCGGCGTGGCCCTGGCCACGCGTCCCAAACTCCTCCTCCTCGACGAGCCGACCGCGGGCATGTCGCCGGAGGAGACTCAACGGATGACCCACATGCTCGAGGGACTGCCGCGCGAGGTGACGCTGCTCATCATCGAGCACGACATGGACGTGGTCGGCTCGCTCGCCGATCGCGTCACCGTGCTGCACTACGGTGAAGTCCTGACCGAAGGCACCTTCGACCACGTCAAGCGCGATCCGCGTGTGTACGAAGTCTACCTGGGGAGCGCGTAGGTGCTCGAGGTGGAGGGGATCCAGACGTACTACGGCGAGAGTCACGTGCTGCACGGAGTTTCCGTCAGGGTGGGGCCGGGCGAGGCGGTGGCGCTCCTCGGACGGAACGGCGCGGGCAAGACCACGCTGATCCGGAGCGTGGCCGGGATGACGCCGCCACGCGACGGCCGGGTCGTGTTCGATGGCCAGGCGGTGGAGCACTGGCCGGCGTATCGAATCGCGCGGCGGGGCCTCGCCCTCGTGCCGCAGGGGCGCCGCATCTTCGCGCCCCTCTCGGTCCGGGAGAATCTCCTGCTGGGGGCCCGCTCCGGAGAGTGGCGGCTCGAGAAGGTGTACGATCTCTTCCCGCGGCTTCGCGAGCGCGAGGGACAGTCCGGGGGCACGCTGTCGGGCGGCGAGCAGCAGATGCTGGCCATCGGCCGGGCGCTCCTGACGAACGGGCGCATGCTCGTCCTCGACGAGCCGTCGGAAGGACTGGCGCCGATCGTCGTGCGCGAGATCGGGCGCGTGGTGCAGGGGCTCAAGGGCGGGCGGCTGTCGATTCTCCTGGTGGAGCAGAACTATCACCTGGCTCTGCGGGTGGCCGATCGGGTCTACGTCATGAACAAAGGGCAGATCGTCTGGGAGGGAACGCCCGCGGGCCTCGAGGCCGCCGAGGAGATCAAGCGCCGGTTCCTCGGAGTCGCGGAGGCGGGAGGAGACGCGTGAGCTGGATCGATCCGGATTTTCCCCGGCAGGCCACACCGAGCGACCGGGTCGGCCGCGTCCTGGGCCTCAATCCCGGCATGATGACGGGGCCCGGCACCAACACGTATCTCGTCGGCCGCCGCGATCCCATCCTGATCGACACGGGCGCGGGCGTGCCCGAGTACATGGACGTGCTCGCGAGCTACCTGCGCGAGCGCGGCTGGCGCCAGCCCTCGCGGGTGATCCTCACCCACCGGCACGTGGACCATCTGGGCGGCGTGCCGCATCTCCGCGAGCGCTTCCCGGGCCTGTCCGTCTCCAAGCTGATCTTCAAGGACGCCGGGCTGCCCGAAGGGACCACGAACCTGCAGGACGGGCAGGTCATCGAAGGCGATGGCGTCCGGCTCCGGGCCATCCACACGCCCGGCCATGCCTCGGACCACCTGTGCTACTTCCTCGAGGAGGAGCGCGCCCTCTTCACCGGCGATCTCATCCTGAGCGGCTCCACCAGCGTCATCCCCGATCAGGACGGGGATCTGGGCGATTACATGGACTCGCTGCGCCGCGTGCAGGCCCTGGGCGCCGAGCGGATCTACTCCGCCCACGGACCGGTGATCGACAATGCCGCGGCCAAGATCCAGGAGTACATCGACCATCGCCTCGAGCGCGAGCGCCAGATCCTGGCCGCCCTCGGCAACGGCGCCCGCACCATCCCCGACATGGTCAAGGCGATCTACACGGAGATTCCCGCCAAGCTCCACACGGCCGCCGGCATGTCCGTGCACTCGCATCTGAAAAAGCTCGCGAAGGAAGGGCGCGTGGCCGAGGAGAAGATCTCCGGGGCCCCGTCGCGCTGGAGCCTCATCTCGTAGCGTTGGTTCCCGTACGCGCTCTCCATCGCGCGTGCCGGGGATTGACAATCTCCCGCTTTCCCCGATAATCCCCTCACCTTCACGGCCCTCTCGTTCCGCCCCAGTCCGCGACGCAGAGGAGGCTACACCATGACCCGACGGGCCCTACTCGCCACCCTGCTCCTCACGCTGTGCGCCGTCACATCCGTCGCCGCCGCCCCCGAGGGCCAGCTGACCTGGGCCGTCCACGTCTCCCTCGCCCCGGCGTGGTTCGACCCGGCGGAGACGGCCGGGATCATCACGCCCTTCATGTTCCTCTACGCCATGCACGATGCGCTCGTGAAGTCCATGCCGGGGAACGCCCTCGCCCCGAGCCTGGCGGAGTCCTGGACCGTCTCCCCGGACTACCTCGTCTACGAGTTCGTGCTGCGCAAGGGGGTGAAGTTCCACAACGGCGACCCGGTGACGGCCGAGGACGTCAAGTTCTCGATGGAGCGCTACCGGGGCGCGGGGGGAGGGATCTTCAAGGCGCGGATCACGAGCATCGACGTGGTGGATCCGCACCGGGTCCGTTTCCGCTTCAAGCAGCCGTGGCCCGACTTCATGACCTTCTACGGCACGCCGGCCACGGGCGCGGGGTGGATCGTGCCGAAGAAGTACGTGGAGAAGGTCGGCGACGACGGCTTCAAGAGGGCGCCCGTGGGCGCGGGGCCCTACCGGTTCGTCTCCTTCAATCCGGGCGTGGAGCTGGTGCTCGAGGCCTTCGAGGGCTACTGGCGCAAGACGCCGAGCGTGAAGCGGCTGGTGTTCAAGTCGGTGACGGAGGAGGAGACGCGGCTGGTCATGCTCAAGCGCGGCGAGGCGGACATCGCCTACTCGATCCGCGGCGCCCTGGCCGAGGAGCTGCAGCGGACGCCGGGGCTCACCCTCAAGCCCAACTATCCGCCCGGCACCTTCTGGCTCGTCTTCCCCGAGCAGTGGACAGACGCCAAATCGCCGTGGGCCGACCGGCGTGTGCGGCTGGCTGCCAACCATGCCATCGACCGGCCGGCCATCAACAAGGCGGAGACGCTGGGGTTCTCCAAGATCACCGGCAGCATCATCCCGGCCACCTTCGAGTTTTTCTGGTCGCCGCCCGTTCATGCCTACGATCTCGCGCGCACGAAGCGGCTCCTCGCGGAGGCGGGCTACCCCAACGGCTTCGACGCGGGCGACTACTACTGTGATGCTTCCTACGCCAACCTCGGTGAGGCGGTCGTCAACTATCTCAAGGCCGCGGGCATTCGCACCCAGCTCCGTCCCCTCGAGCGGGTGGCGTTCATCGCGAACAACCGCGAGAAGAAGCTGAAGAACATCATCCAGACGGCGTCCGGGGCGGCGGGCAACGCCGCCACGCGCATCGATGCCTTCGTGGCCGCAGGCGGCACCTTTACCTACGGCACCTATCCCGACATCGAGGGGCTCGTCCAGGAGCAGGCGAGCGAGATCGACCCGAAGAGGCGGGAGGCGACCCTCCATCGCATCCAGCAGCTCATCCACGACAAGGCGATGTTCGCGCCCATCTGGGAGCTGGCCTTCCTCAACGGCCACGGGCCGCGCGTGGCGGAGTCCGGCCTCACGCTCATCGCGGGGCACCCGTACTCCGCGCCGTACGAGGACTTGAGGCTCAAGGGCAAATAGCCGGATCTCGACGGTCGGGCACGGAGCCACCGCCTCGGGCGGGATGCGGACTACGTGCGGGCGGCGGTGACGAGGGCGGCGAAGAGACGGCGGGCGGGCTCGGAATCCTTCGTGAGGTGCTCGGGGTGCCACTGCACGCCGAGCACCCAGCGGGTGTCGTCCTCGAGCTCCACGCCTTCGATCAGATGATCCGGCGCCCAGGCGACGGCCGTCAGCCCCCGCCCCAGGGACTTGATGACCTGGTGGTGGAAGCTATTGACCTCGACCTCGTCGGCTCCCATCACGCGGCCGAGCCGGCTGCCCGGCGTCACGGTCACCTTGTGGGTGGGCTGGTCTCGGGCTTCCTTCTGGCTGTGCGCCACCTCGGTGCCGGGATCCGTGCCCACGTCCTGATGGAGGCTGCCGCCGAGGGCGACGTTGAGCACCTGGATGCCGCGGCAGATGGCGAGGATGGGCCGCTTCCGATCGAGGGCGCTCTGGATCACCCCGAGCTCCAGCATGTCGCGAGCCGGCGCCACCTCGTAGAGGGTCGGATGCGGGCTCTCCCCGAAGTGCGACGGGTCCATGTCGCCGCCGCCCGTCAGGAGCAGGGCGTCGAGGCCGCGGCCGAGTCGCTCGAGCGAAGCGGCCGAGAGCTGAGGGGGCAGGAGAACCGGCACGCCCCCCGCCTGCTGCACGGCGTGCAGGTACGCGGAATTGACGTAGGCCCGCTCGGGGGTGGCGTCGATCGTCATGGACATGGTGACGCCGACCAGCGGCCCACGATTCATTTCGCTATGTTACCATACGCGCCATGAGCCTAGACTCCCTCACCTCCCAGAAGGAAGCGGGCGCCGCGCCCGCCACGGGTCCGATGCTGCAGGTCATGGGCCGGCGATGGATGGTGGTGGCCGGCCATCCGCTCGCCGCGCAGGCGGCCGCGCGCATCCTCGAAGCGGGCGGCAATGCCATCGACGCGGGGTGCGCCGCAGGCATGATGCTCGGGGTCGTCCATCCGGACATGGTCAGCTTCGCCGGCGTGGCGCCCATCCTCGTGCACCTGGCGAAGAGCGGGGAGACCTTCGAGGTCTCGGGCGTGGGACCCTATCCCAAGCGCGCGACGGCCGAGTTCTACCGCGAGCGCCACGGCGGCCAGATTCCCTCGGGACTGCTGCGCACGGTGGTGCCCGCCTCGCCGGATGCCTGGTGCGCCGCGCTCGAGCGCTGGGGTACCAAGACCTTCGCCGAAGTCGCCGCGCCCGCCATGGAGTGCGCCGAGCACGGCTTCCCGCTCTCCCTCTTCTCCGCGTATCAGTTCGGACGGGCCGCGGACAAGATCCGCCGCTACCCGACGTCGGCCGCGATCTATCTGAAGGACGGCCAGGCGCCGCCGGCCGGACACCTGCTCGTCGAGACGGAGCTCGCGCAGACCATCAAGACCATGGCCACGGCCGAGCTCAAGGCGCGCTCGCGGGGACGCGCGGGGGCCATCCACGCCGCGCGGGATGCCTTCTACAAGGGTGACATCGCGGCGCGCATCGCGGACTTCCACGCCAAGGAGGGGGGGCTCCTCACTCGCGAAGACCTCGCCGAGTTCTCCGTCGAGGTCGCCCCCGCCCTCAAGACCACGTTTGGAGACTACGAGGTCGCCACTTGTGGATTCTGGTGTCAGGGCCCCGTGCTCATCCAGATGCTCAACCTGATCGAGGGCTACGACATGCGTGCCCTCGGTCACAACACACCGCGCGCGCTCCACATCATGACGGAGGCGATGAAGCTGGCCTTCGCCGATCGCGAGGCCTACTACGGCGATCCGCTGCACGTGAAGGTGCCGGCGGATGGGCTCCTCTCCAAGGAATATGCGCGCGCCCGCCGCGCGCTGATCCGCGAGGACCAGGCGTGGCCGGACCTGCCGCCCGCGGGAGATCCCCTCGGGCTCCGTGCCGTCGCCAATGGCGGGCATGGCGTGTCAGGCCACGCGGCCATCGAGCCCGGAGGCTCGCTCGACACCTCATATCTCTGCGTGGTGGATGCGGAGGGCAACGCCTTCTCGGCGACGCCGAGCGATCCGGGCGTGGATTCGCCCGTGATCCCCGGCGTGGGCTGCGTGGTCTCCCCGCGCGGCTCTCAGGGTTGGCTCACGCCGGGACACGCGAGCGAGGTCGCCCCCGGCAAGCGGCCGCGACTCACGCCGGCGCCCTCGCTCGTGCTGCGCGGGGGGCGCGCCTTCATGCCCTTCGGCACGCCGGGTGGCGATGTCCAGCAGCAGGCCATGCTCCAGGTCTTCCTCAACGTCACCGCGCACGGGATGACGCCTCAGCAGGCCGTGGAGGCCCCGCGCGTGGCGACCCGGAGCTTCCCCGATTCCTTCTGGCCGCACGCGCACGCGCCCGGCGTGCTCGAGGCGGAGCGGCGTCTCGCTCCGGAGACCCGCGCCGCGCTCTCGGCCCTCGGCCACAAGGTTGCCGAGTGGCCGGAGTGGGATTGGCGCGCGGGCGGTGTCTGCGCCATCGTCGCCAGGCCGGACGGCGTGCTCATGGGCGGCGCGGATCCGCGCCGGGGAGCGCTGGCGATAGGCTGGTAGTGGGGGCCGCTGGGCGGCGGCCGGGAATTCAGACGGGAGCGGCGGTCGCGACGTAGGCGCGGGTGAGCGCCTTCAGCTCGAAGGGCTTGGCGAGCGTGAAGTCCACGATCGAGGTCGCGTCGGCGACCAGTCCCTCCGTCTCGTCCCAGCCCGTCATGAGTCCGATCTTGAGGTGCGGCCACCGGCCCCGGATGGCGCGCGCGACTTCCGAGCCCATCATCCCTGGCATGCCCATGTCGGTCAGCACCAGATCGACCGGCTGCCCCGCCTCGAGCCACGCCAGCGCCTCTCGCCCGCCCGCCGCCTGAAAGGCCGTGTGCCCCGCGATTCCGAGCATGTCGGCGAGGGCCGAGCGCACCTCGGGCTCATCGTCCACGATCAGCACTCGCAGCTGGCTCGGCGTCGCCAGGGCGGGTGAGGCGGCGGGCGCCGGCATCGTGGTGCCCATGGCGGGCAGCGTGATGGTCACGGTGGTGCCCCGCCCCGGGGTACTCTCGATCTCGAGCTTGCCGTTGTGACGCTGCACGATGCCGTAGGTGACCGAGAGGCCCAGCCCGGTGCTCTTCGGGCCCTTGGTGGTGAAGAAGGGATCGAGGGCGCGGTGGCGGACCTCTTCGGACATGCCCGCTCCCGTGTCGCTGACCGAGCAATGCACGTCCGGACCCGTCATCCACGTCTTGAGGATCAGACGGCCGCCGTCCGGCATGGCGTCGATCCCGTTCAGCAAGAGGTTCATCAAGACCTCGCGCAGGGGCGCGAGCTCGCCCGCCACGGGCCGGATAGCGCCCAGGTCGAGCGCGGTGTCGACGCGGATCTGCCGGAGCAAGGCCTCGTTGTGCCAGCGCGGCCGCGTGAGCTCGAGCACCTCCTGCGCGAGCTGGTTGAGATCCACGGGCACCGTGCGCGAGACGGGCTGCACACGGCTGAAGCGCTGCACGCGCCGCACCACCTCCGCCCCGTCCTGGGCCGCCCGCTGGACGATCTCGAGGTATCGGCGCGCTTCCTGATCGGGCACCTTGACGAGCAGCGTCTCGAGCCGGCCCAGAATGACCGCGAAGAGATTGTTCAGGTGGTGGGCCATGCCCGAGGCGAGCTTGCCGATGGCCGAGAGCGTCTCGCCGCGCACGAGCTGGGCCTGGGTCGCCTTGAGGTCGTCCACCACGCTCTGCAGCTTCCGCGCCGCGTCCTGCGCCTCGTCGAGGAGGCGGGCATTGTCCACCGCGTAACCGATGTACGTCATGAGGGCATTGAGGAACTGCAGATCGGTCGGCGTGAAGGCGCGGATGACGGAGCCGCCGCTCTGGTCTTCTTTCTTGGCCAGGTTGAGCACGCCGATGACGCGGTCGCCCACGCGCACGGGCATGCACATGAAGGAGCCGGTGCCGTAGCGGGGATCGTTGAGCTTGGCGAAGCGGGGATCGGTCTCGATGTCGTCCACGATGATCGGCTCGCCTACCTGCGCCACCTTGCCCGCGATGCCCTCGCCGACCCGGATCTCGGCCTCGTCCTGGAGGCCCTCCGGGAGCCCGCGCGAGGCGGCGATGCGCAGGGTCAGCTCCTCCTGGTTGAGCAACATGATGGAGCCGATATTGGCCCGGACGGCGCGCATGGTGCTCTGGAGCACGGAGGCGAGCAGGTCCTGGATCTTCGGAATGCGGGCGGAGAGCTCGACGACCTCGTTGAGAGTGCCCAGCTTGAAGACGAGGTCCTCGAGACGCTGCGTCGAGGCGCGGAGGTCTTCGAGCATCTGGTGGAAGGCCCCGGCGAGCTGGCCGATCTCCGCGACCTGCCCCAGCGCGGGGACCCGGCCGGGCTGCGTGGCGTCGGGCAGGGGTTCGTCCGGCAGGAGGGGGAGGTTGACCTCTCGGGCCAGCCGAGCGATCTGGTCCACCAGTCGCCTGAACACCACGAACCCCAGGCAGGCGATGATGACGGCCATGAAGGCTGCGAACTGCGCCTCGGTCTTCGTGATGAGGTCGGAGACGGACAGGAAGGCGACGAACAGCATGAGGGGCAGCACGGCGACGAGGACGAAGATGACGGCGGCCGCTTCGCGCAGGCTCATGGCTTTGGACACGAAACGTCGGAGCCTCATGGGTGGTTGGAACTACTGTAAAATCCCGGGCGTTCATTCTCCAAGCTAAACCGCCGGACCCCAGGGAGGGAGACATGGCCAATCCGCTCAGCCGCAGGCAGGTCCTGAAGTATGGCGCCTTTACGACCGTGGGTGGTGTCCTGACCCCTGGCGTCTCGCTGGCCCAGGCCGTCGTCACCGACACCAAGGGCATCTTGGCCCGCGACGTCCAGCTCTCCGTGGGCGGCACGGCCATTCCCGCCTACGACGCGCGGCCGGAGAAGGCCGGGCGCTATCCGATCGTTCTCGTCATCTCGGGTTTTACCGGCAACAGCGAGCAGAACAAGGACGTGGTCCGGCGCTTCGCTCAGGCCGGCTTCTACGCCATCGCCCCCGAGCTCTATTTCCGCGAGGGGGGGATGCAGGGGAAGGACTTCCAGCAGATGAGCCAGATCTCGGGCAAGGTCACCCGCGCCCAGTATCTGGGCGACCTCCGCGCCGCGGTCGACTATGCCAAGGGACAGTCGTGGGCGCGTGCGGATCGCATCGGGGTCACGGGCTTCTGCGGCGGGGGCGCGCTGACTCTGCACTTCGCCGCGGAGTATCCCGGTGTGGCGGCGGCCGCGCCCTGGTACGGCCAGGTCAAGCGGATGTATCCCGACGCGCCCGGGGTGGATGCTTTCAGTCTCGCGGGCAAGATCAAGGCGCCGGTGCTCGGGTTCTACGGCGAGGCGGACACGGGCATTCCGGTGGAGGACGTGAGGCGCTTCGAGGCCGAGCTGAAGAAGACGAATCCCAGCGTCGAGTTCGTGACCTATCCGGGGGCGCCGCACGCGTTCTTCTCGGACGATCGGCCGCAGATCTACAAGAAGGAGGCCTCCGAGGATGCCTGGAAGCGCTGCGTGGCCTTCTTCGACAAGCATCTGAAGGCGTAGCGCGGCGGTTTGTCACGCGCGCCTTCGGCGCGCCTCGACGGGCTGGCTAGCACTGCCGGCGGGTGATGTCGGGAGCGAATCCGACGAGCCGTAGCGCGCCCCGAAGCGCAGGGCGACGTCGCCGCGCGAGCCGTCCCTGCGGAGCAGGGCGGCGAGAGACCCCCGTCTCGGGGGATGGGGGGCCAGGCGACGGCGCCCGAGCGAGGAGGCGGCGAAACTCGATCGAGATCTAGGTGCGAGTTGGCTAGCTGGCGACGGCGGGAGCGGCGGAGGGAGCTTGGCGGGCGGGCGTGGGGCGAGCGCTGATGGGCTCTTCCTTGATGAGGAGGGAGAGGCCGGAGGCGATGAGGGCGAGGACGGCGGCGGAGAGAAAGGCCCAGGCATAGGAGCCGGTAGCGTCGAAGATGGCGCCGCCCGCCCACGCGCCGAGGGCCGAGCCCACCTGGTGAGAGAAGTAGATCCAGCCTGAGAGGGCGCCCACCGAGAGCCGACCGAAGATGTTCGCGGTGAGCGTGGTGGTGGGCGGAATCGTCGAGATGTAGTTGAGGCCGAAGATGGCGGCAAAGATGTGTAGCGAGGGCACGTTCCAAACGTAGAGCAAGAAGATGAGCGACAGGCCCCGCAGTCCGTAGTAGATGGCGAGGGGGACCTTGCGCCCGAAGCGATCGCAGATCCAGCCTGAGGCGACGGTGCCCACGATGTTCATGGCCCCCATGAGGCCGAGGGCCTGGGCCGCGTGCATCTCCGAGAAGCCGTGCTCGGTCGCGTGGGGAACGAGGTGGGTGAGCACGAGGCCATTGGACGTATATCCACAGACGAAGAAAGTAGCGGCGAGGAGCCAGAAGGCCGGCACCTGCATCGCCTCGCCGACGGACACGCGGCGGGTATCGAGCGTGGAGCCGAAGGCCGCGTCACTGACCGTGCCCGCTCCGTAGGGCTTGAGCCCCTTGTCGGCGGGATCGTCGCGCACGAGCCACAGAATCACGGGGAGAGCCACCACGAGGATGCCCACACCGAGCCAGAGAAAGGACGAGCGCCAGCCGTAGTACCGGATCAGTACCATGGCCAGCGGCACGATCAGCATCTGGCCGGCCGACATGGCGCCGCCCAGGATGCCGAGAATCAGCCCCCGCCGCGCGACGAACCAGCGCGCGGCCACGGTGGCCGCCGTGGCGAGCCCGAGGCCGCCGGCCCCGCCGGCCATGAGCAGGCCGGCGAAGAGGTACATCTGCCACAGATGACCGATGAACGCGGAAAGCACGGTGCCGAGCCCGAGGGTGACCGTGGCGAGCAGCATCACGCGGCGAGGCCCCCACACGTCGGCGAGCCAGCCGACGGTCGGTCCGACAGCGCCGAGGACGAAGAGGGAGAGCGCGGCGGCTCCGGAAAGCTGCTGGCGGCTCCAGCCCATGTCAGTCTCGATCGGCTTGATGAAGACGCCGAACATGGCGCGCACGCCGGAGCCCGCCAGCATCACGACGACGACGGCCGCGATGACTATCCAGCCGAAGTACAGCGTCTTCCGCGAGTCGGTCACGAGGTCTCTCCGGGAATTTTTCGCTTGAGATGTCTCCCGGACCCCGAGAGATTCATCGCGCGAGCCTGACGAGCCCCCGGCGAGGAATCTCGCCGGGGGCCGAAGTGCGGCGAAGCCGAGCGCCCGTCACGCGGGCTTGGCGTCGACCTGCTTGCGGAAGACGATCTCGCCGCCCTGGGCGTCGGCCACCACGGCATCGCCCTCCGCGAACTCGCCGCTCAGGATCTTGAGGGCGAGCGGGTCCTGGATCAGGCGCTGGATGGCCCGCTTGAGGGGCCGGGCGCCGTAGACGGGATCGTAGCCCTCGCGCGCGAGCAGCTCCTCGGCCGCGGGCGTCAGGGCGAGGGTGATCCGCTTGTCGGCCAGGCGCTTCAGGAGGAAGGTCATCTGGATCTTGACGATGCGGCCGATCTCCTCGCGGCCCAGCGCCTTGAAGACCACGACCTCGTCGATGCGGTTCAGGAACTCCGGCCGCAGCGACTGGCGCAGTGTCTCCATGATCTGGGCGCGCAGCCGCTTGGGCTCCTCCTCCTCGCGGAAGAGATGGCTGCCGAGGTTCGAGGTCATGATGACCACGGTGTTCCGGAAGTCCACCGTCCGGCCGTGGCCGTCGGTGAGCCGCCCGTCGTCGAGGAGCTGGAGGAGCACGTTGAAGACGTCACCGTGGGCCTTCTCGATCTCGTCGAAGAGGATGACGGAGTACGGGCGCCGGCGGACGGCCTCGGTCAGCTGACCGCCCTCGTCGTAGCCGACATAGCCGGGGGGAGCGCCGATGAGCCGCGACACCGCGTGCTTCTCCATGTATTCGGACATGTCGATGCGGATCATGGCCCGCTCGTCGTCGAAGAGGAACTCCGCGAGGGCCCGCGCCAGCTCCGTCTTGCCCACGCCCGTCGGCCCCAGGAACAGGAAGGAGCCGATGGGCCGCTGGGGATCGGAGAGCCCGGAGCGCGCGCGGCGGACGGCATTGGCCACGGCCACGATGGCTTCGCTCTGCCCCACCACGCGGCGGCCCAGGCGCTCTTCCATCTGGACGAGCTTCTGGACCTCGGCCTCGAGGAGCCGTGTCACGGGAATGCCCGTCCACTTGGCCACCGTCTCCGCCACGTCCTCCTCGTCGACCTCTTCCTTGAGCATGCGCTGGCTCTTCTGCAGCTCGGCCAGGCGCTCGTTCTCCACCTTGAGCCGCGCGTCCAGCTCGGCCAGCGTGCCGTACTGCAGGCGCGAGGCGCGCTCGAGGTCGCCGCGCCGCTTGGCCTCTTCGATGGCCATGCGGGCCGCCTCCGTCTCTTCCGTGATCTTGCCGATGGCCGTGATGGCGGCCTTCTCCGCCTGCCAGTGCGCCTTGAGAGCGGCGGACTTCTCCTTGAGCTCGGCCAGCTCCGCGTCGAGGCGGGCCAGGCGCTCCTTGGAGACGGGGTCCGATTCGCGCGCCACGGACACCCGCTCGATGCCGATCTGCATGATGCGCCGCTCGATCTCGTCGATCTCGTGCGGCAGCGAATCGATCTCGATGCGCAGGCGCGAGGCGGCCTCGTCGATGAGGTCGATGGCCTTGTCGGGGAGGAAGCGGTCGGAGATGTAGCGATGCGAGAGCACGGCCGCGGCCACGAGGGCCGAGTCCTTGATCTTGACCTTGTGGTGGACCTCGTACTTCTCCTTGAGACCCCGGAGGATGGCGATGGTGTCCCCCACCGAGGGCTCCTTGACCATGACGGGCTGGAAGCGGCGCTCGAGGGCGGGGTCCTTCTCGATGTGCTTGCGGTACTCGTCGAGGGTGGTGGCGCCCACGCAGCGGAGCTCGCCGCGGGCCAGGGCCGGCTTGAGCATGTTCGCCGCGTCCACCGCCCCTTCCGCCGCGCCCGCCCCCACCAGCGTGTGCAGCTCGTCGATGAAGCAGATGATCTCGCCCCCGCTCTCCGTGATCTCGCGAAGGACGGCCTTCAGGCGATCCTCGAACTCGCCGCGATACTTCGAGCCCGCGACCATGGCGCCGATGTCGATGCCGAGGAGCCGCTTGCCCTTGAGGCCTTCGGGCACGTCGCCGGCCACGATGCGCTGGGCGAGGCCCTCCACGATGGCCGTCTTGCCCACGCCGGGCTCGCCGATGAGGACCGGGTTGTTCTTCGTGCGCCGGGAAAGCACCTGGACGACGCGGCGGATCTCCTCGTCGCGGCCGATGACGGGATCGAGCTTGCCCTTGCGCGCCAGCTCCGTCAGGTCCTTGGCATAGCGCTGGAGCGCCTGGTACTTCTCCTCGGGATTGGCATCGGTCACGCGCTGGGAGCCGCGCACCTCCACGAGGGCCTTGTAGATCGCCTCGGGGGTGACGCCGGCCTTGGCGAGGATGCGGCCGGCCGCGCCCGACTTGTCCTGGGCGATGCCGATGAGGAGGTGCTCGGTGGAGCAGTACTCGTCCTTCAGGCGCTGGGCTTCTTCCCAGGCGCGGTTCAGGGCGGCCTCGAGTCGCTCGGAGGCGTACTGGCGTCCGCCGCCCTGCACTCGGGGCAGCTTGTCGAGCTCCGACTGGATCTCGCGGGCAATGACCTCAGGCCGCGCGCCCAGCTTGGCGAGGAGCGGCCCGACCACGCCTTCCTGCTGCTGGAGCAATGCCAACAGGAGATGCTCGGGCACGATGGCCTGATGGTTGCCTTGATCCGCCAGGGACTGCGCCGCCTGGACGGCTTCCTGTGCTTTCACGGTGAACTTGTCGAACTTCATCTTTTTCCCTCGGTCCGTAGATTCTTGAGCTCCTGATAGAGCTCGCGTTCCCGCGGGGACAGCCCCGGGGGGATGGTCACCTGCACCTGCACGAACTGATCGCCCGCGCCCCCGCCCTTGAGATGCGGCATGCCGTAGCCGGGCAGCCGGAAGGTCCGGCCGCTCGACGTCTCGGGCGGGACCTTCATCGACACCTGCCCCTTCATGGTCGGAACCGAGAGCTCGGTGCCGAGGGCGGCGTCGTACGCTGACACTTCGAGCTTCACGTGCAGGTTGTCGTCGATCCGCTCGAAGCGAGGATCGGGTCGCACGGTCACCTTCAGGTAGAGGTCACCGCGCCCGCCTCCCGCCGCTCCCGCCGGCCCCTCCCCCGCCACGCGCACGCGTGAGCCCGTGGCCACGCCCGCGGGGACCTTGACTTCGAGGTTGCGCCGCCCGCGCGCCCAGCCCGTGCCGTGGCACTGGGGGCAGGGCTTGCGGTTGACGTGGCCCGCGCCGCCGCAGGCCGCGCAGGGCTCCTCGAGCTCCAGCGAGATCGTCCGGCTCGTGCCGCGGAAGGCTTCCTCGAGTGAGAGCTCGATACCGGTCTCCACATCGCCGCCGCGGTCGGGCCCGCCGCCGTAGTCTCCGCCGAAATTGCCCCCGAGGTTGCCCAGGTCCTCGAAATCCACGTGGGTGACGCGCCCGCCCCGCCGGAATCCGCCGCCGCCGCCCAGGTCGCCGAAGATCGTGCGGAAAAAGTCGGAGAACCCTGCGCCGGCGCCGCCGCTTCCGAAATGGACTTCGCCCTGTCCGAAAGGCGAGCCCTCGTATGGCGACCGAGCTCCCGCCCCCGCCTGAGCGAAGCGCTGCCAGTCGGGGCCGAGAGTGTCGTAGCGCTTCCGTTTCTCCGGATCGCCCAGCACCTCGTAGGCCTCGGAGACTTCCTGGAATCGGCTGGCCGAGTCCTTGCCCTTGGAGACGTCGGGATGGTGCTTGCGCGCCAGCCTCCGATAGGCCGTCTTGATGGCCTTGTCGTCGGCGCTCTTCGCCACCCCGAGAATCTTGTAGTAGTCCTTGTATTCCATGGCTTTTGAACGCGAAGGGGGGCCTCTGTCAGCGCCCCCAATCCTCTAGAAGTGTAGCAGACGGATCACGACTTGCCGGAGTACAGCCAGAGTCCGTTGCTAGGCGGTCAACCCTTGGCGACCGAGAACGCCACGTAGAGCGACTGCGGCCCGCGCTGGAGGAGCACGGTCACGCGGTCGCCGCCCTTGAGCCCCTGCGTCGCCCTCTCGAAGTCCTGTATGGAGCGCACGCGCTGGCGGTTGACCTCGCGGATCACGTCGCCGCGCTGCAGGCCCGCCTCGGCGGCCGGGCTGTCCTCGTCCACCCGCGCCACCACCACGCCTTCGGTCGTGCGCAGGTTGAGCTGGCGGGCGATCTCCGGAGTCAGGGGCCGCGCGTCGAGACCCAGGAGGCTCTTGCCCTTGCCGCCCGGCTCGGTCGCCTGCGCGGTCTCCTCGGGTGTCTCGCCGATCTTGATCTCGAGGAATTTCTCGCCCTTCTCGCGCCACACCTTGACGGGCACGCCCTTGCCGGGGGTGGTCACGGCCACGATCTTCTGCAGATCCTGGGGGGCGTCCACCTTCTTGCCGTCGAACTCGGTCAGGATGTCGCCCGAGGTCAGGCCGGCCTTGTCGGCCGGGCTGTCCTTGACGACATCAGCCACGAGCACGCCCTTGGGCTCCTTGAGCCCGAAGCTCTTGGCCAGCTCGGGGGTGAGGGGCTGGATGGAGACGCCCAGCCAGCCCCGCGTGATCTTGCCCTTGGCCGCCAGCTCCGTGTAGATGCGCTTGGCCATGTTGGACGGGATGGAGAAGCCGATGCCGACATTGCCCCCGGAGCGGGAGAGGATGGCGCTGTTGATGCCGACCACTTCGCCCGACATGTTGACGAGTGGCCCGCCGGAATTGCCCGGATTGATGGCGGCGTCCGTCTGGATGAAGTCGCTGAACGGGTTGCCCGGATCGATGGAGCGACCCTTGGCGCTGATGATGCCGGCCGTCACCGTCTGCTGGAGTCCGAAGGGCGAGCCGATGGCGAGCACCCAGTCGCCGACCTTGACCTTGTCGGAATCGCCGAGCACGGCGGAGGGATAAGGCCCGCCACCCTGGAGGCGCAGCACGGCGAGGTCCGTCCGCCTGTCGAGGCCCACCACCTTGGCCTTGTGCTTCTTGCCCTCGGCGGTGACGACCTCGATCTCCGTGGCCCGCTCGACGACGTGGGCGTTGGTGAGGCAGATGCCCGAGGAATCCACGATGACGCCCGAGCCGAGGCTGCGCTGCTGCTGCTGGCGCTCGGGAGCGTCGCCGAAGAATCGGCGGAAGAACTCGTCGCCGAAGAACTCCTCGATGGGCGTCCGGCCGGCCGTGCCGCGGGTGACCGTGTTGATGTTGACCACGGCCGGGCTCACGGCCTCCGCGATCCGGGAGAAGCTGCCCGAGGGCACGGGGAGGGCGGCGGGCACCACGGGACCCGTCAGCTGCGACGGCGTCGGCGTGTCGCGCGCGGGGGTGGGCTCGTGAGCGGGCGGCCGGGCGAGGTCGACTGCGCTCGCGCCCCACGAGCCCAGGCCCACGCCGAGGGCGGCGGCGATCACGAGCATGACGACGAGCGTCCCACGTTTGACCACGATCATCGCTTCTCCTCCACGGGCTCGCCGGCCAGCAGGTGCCGCAGGCGGTCGCCTTCCAGTGTTTCTTTCGCCTTCAATTCCGCCGCTGCCGCCAGCAGCACGAGCTTGCGGTCCGTGATCAATCCTCGCACGCGGTCATAGATCCGGTCGATGATGGCGCGCGTCTCGCTGTCAATCGTCCGCGCGGTGTCTTCGCTGTACTCCCGCTCCGCGGCGATGCCCGCGCCTTTGAGGAAGAGGGCCTGTTGCCCGCCTCCGAAGGTCATGGGGCCGAGATGCTCCGACATGCCGTACTGCGTGACCATGAGGCGCGCCATCTCGGTGGCGCGCTCGAGGTCATTGTGGGCGCCCGTCGAGATCTCGCCGTACACGACCTCTTCCGCCGCGCGCCCCCCGAGCAGGACCGCGATGCGGTCTTCGAGCTCGCTGCGCGTGAGCAGGTAGCGGTCCTCGAGGGGGAGCTGGTACGTGGCGCCGAGGGCGCCCACCCCGCGCGGGATGATCGTCACCTTGTGGACGGGGTCGGCCTGGGGGAGGGAGGAGGCGACCAGGGCATGGCCGATCTCGTGGTGGGCGACGATGTCGCGCTCCTTCTCGGACAGCACGCGGCTCTTGCGTTCCAGCCCACCGATCACGCGATCGACCGCCTCGTCGAGGTCGGCCATGTCCACCGCGTCCTTGCCCTTGCGGGCCGCGAGCAGGGCGGCCTCGTTCATCAGGTTGGCGAGGTCGGCGCCCGCCATGCCCGGGGTGCGCGCGGCGAGCACGCGGAGGTCCACGCTGGGCGCGAGGATGACGTTGCGCGCGTGGACCTGCAGGATGGCCTCGCGCCCCTTGACGTCTGGCTTGTCCACCACGACCTGGCGGTCGAAGCGGCCCGCGCGCAGCAGGGCGGCATCGAGCACCTCGGGGCGGTTGGTCGCGGCCATGATGATGACGCCCTTGGAAGAGTCGAAGCCGTCCATCTCGGCCAGGAGCTGGTTGAGGGTCTGCTCGCGCTCGTCGTGACCGCCCACGAAGCCCGTGGCTCCCGCGCGGGTCTTGCCGATGGCGTCCAGCTCGTCGATGAAGACGATGCAGGGGGCCTTCTCCTTGGCCTGCTCGAAGAGGTCGCGCACCCGCGAGGCTCCCACTCCCACGAACATCTCGACGAACTCCGAGCCGGAGAGGAAGAAGAACGGGACGTCGGCCTCGCCGGCCACGGCGCGGGCGAGAAGCGTCTTGCCCGTGCCGGGCGGCCCCACGAGCAGCACGCCCTTGGGGATGCGACCGCCCAGCCGCTGGTACTTCTTGGGGTTCTTGAGGAAGTCCACGATCTCTATGAGCTCGGCCTTGGCTTCGTCGACGCCGGCCACGTCCGCGAAAGTCGTCTTCAGCTCTTTGCGGTCGTAGATCTTGGCCTTGGAGCGCCCGAAGGACAGGGCCTGCGTCGGCCCTCCGCTCATCCGGCGCATGAGGAAGAGCCAGATGCCCACCATGAGCCCGAGGGGAACGATCCAGCCGAAGAGGAAGTCGCGCCAGAAGGTGCTCTCGACGCGCCCCGAGAACTCTATCTTGTGCTGCTCGAGCTCCTTGACGAGCGAGCCGTCGTCGATCCCCGGGATGCGGGTGGTGGTGAAGGTGGTGAGGGGCTGGTCGACGCCGACCAAGCTGCGCACCTTGTCGCCCGGCCCGGGCTGCGGGGCGGGCAGCGCGCCGGGCTTGAGGGTGCCGCGGATCTCCCGGTCAGTGAGCGAGACCTTCTCGACCTTGCCCTCGCGGACGAGCTGCAGGAACTTGCTCATCGGGATCTCGACCGTCCGCGGAGCCAGCAGCCAGCTCTGGACCAGCGACAGGACGACCACCGCGATGAGCAGATAGACCAGCGAAAACTGGGTCTTCTGCCGTACGGGAAGTTTCATAGAAAAGCCTTGTCGTCATGCTATCGGAGGGCCCCGAACCTGTCAAACATGCACGCGAGCCAAGTCTTCGTCGGTGGATTCTGTAGGCTGCTCAAAAGGGTCCAGATGCGAGGCGGCGCCCGAAGACTGCAGGCGAGGCGTACTCTCTGTACGTTGAGCCTGCAGTCGAGGGCGCCAACGAAGCAGATGGGCCCTTTTCAGCAGCCTACGGGCAGGTGACGCCTTTTTGTACCTCGTAATTTGGAACCTTGTAGGTGGCGATGAAGTTGTCCTCCCAGACCTCGAGGGGGGGACGGCCCATCTCCTTTTCGCCGTCGTAGAAGTAGATCTTCATCTTGTCCACCCACTCGCTGGCCGGCAGGGTCTTGCTGAGGAAGGCCCGCGTGGTCGCCTGGTCCATGAAAGTGGCGAGTGTCTCGAGAGTAGGCCTGTTCGGATCGCTCCCGGGCTTGACCCAGGCCAGGGCCACCGAGAACCCGTACACGTCAGGATCGGAGGCCAGGCCCTGCATGGCAGACAGTCGTCGGATCATAGGGACGCCGTATCTCGAAAAGATGGCCGAGGCCTGACGTGCGGGAGACAGGGCGGAAAAGCTCTTGTCGTCCCCCTGCTCGACGTAGAGCCACAGGGAGGCGAAGCGGTCGTCGGTCGCCGGGTCCTTGGCGTTCTTCTTGAAGCCCAGGCCGTTCTTGATCTCCACGTAGGGTAAGCAGTGGTAGACGTACTCGGAGAACTGCAGGAGCTGCGGCCGGTATTTCACGGCGAGGGCCCGGGCCTTCGGCGTCGTGTGCTTCTCGACGGGAAGGAGGTAGTCTGCCGGGGCAGCCTGGACGGATGCCGCGGCGCCCGCCGCGAGAACCGCGACGAGGGCCGCGACCAAAGCCCGACGAATCATGAACTAGTTCTGGATGATCTGACCGGGCTCGACGCTGATCTGCTTGCCCCACCAGTTCTGGGTGCGCGAGGCCTCGATGTCGAGGCGCGTCACCTTCGGGTTGGTCCCTTCGAGGTTGTTCCGCAGCGAGAACATGCCGTGCTCGCCCGATGCGAAATGGGTCGTGTGGCTGCGCCAATCGGCCCATTGCTCCGACGAGGCGCAGGCGCCGGCCAGGAAAGCGACCCCGAGAAGCGCCGCAGCCAACGTGATCTTGGAGCGCATAACCGTAGCCTCCTATATGAGGTGTATGCCGATCGCACCAGCGCCGCCCATGATACGGGCGGGTGGCGCGGCGAGTCAACTTCATTTCGGCTTCTACGCTTTTGCCCTTGCGGGGATGCGCGCCGTCGGGCATCCTGCGAGCAGGACGAAGCGACCATGTCTCCGACCGACGCCCTGGTGCTTTTCGAAGAGCCGGACGGGCTCCGCCAGCCCGTCCTGGTCATGGCGTTCTCCGGCTGGAACGACGCGGCAGAATCGGCGACCACGGCCGCTCGATACCTCGGTCAGCTCTGGCCTTCCCGGCCGCTCGCGAGCATAGATCCGGAAGAGTTCTACCACTTCGGCCTCTCCCGGCCCTATGCACGCTTCAAGACCGACTCCCCGAACGAGCGCGAGATCGTCTGGCCGTCGACCGACTTCTCCCTGGCCACGCCATCGGCGCTCGACCGGGACATCATCGTCGGTGTCGCCATCGAGCCGCATCTCAAGTGGCGGACGTACTGCGGCGCCGTGCTCGATCTCGCGCGACGGGTGGGCGCGTCGCTCGTGCTCACGCTGGGGGCGCTCCTCGCCGAGGTGGCGCATACGCGCCCCGTGAAGCTGGTGGGCGGGGCCTACGATCCGGAGCTCGCCGCGCGTCTCGGCCTGCGCGCCTCGCGCTACGAGGGACCGACGGGGATCGTCGGAGTGCTCAACACGATGTGCCGGGAGGAGGGCATACCCCAGGCAAGCCTCTGGGCCAATGTCCCTCACTATGTCTCGGGCGTCGAGAACCCCAAGGCGGCCATGGCTCTCGTGCGGCGGGTCTTGATGCTTCTGGGAGCCGAGGCCGATCTCTCCGACCTCGTCGAGGCCTCGCGGCAATTCGACCAGAACCTGAACGAGGTCGTTGGCCAGAACGCGAAGATCTCCGAGTACGTCCGCAAGCTCGAGCGGAAGGCGCCCGACGAGGACGAGGCCGCGGAGCCACTTTCCGCGAGCGACGAGCTTCCGCCGTCGGCGGACCTCGTCGCGGAGATCGAGCAGTTCCTGCGCCAGCAGCGCCCCGATCCTTCGTAGTTTCCTTCCCGTAGTTTCTTCCGATCGACTGGCCTAGTGGGAGTGGGCTGGATGACGTTGTCCGATTGACCGGGTGGGAGCGGGCCGGGGCAGGCGGGTGCCGTCGTCCGCTCAACCTCCTCGCCTCGCGCGCCACCTCGCTCGGGCGCCTTCGCCCGCCCCCCCATCCCCCCGAAGCGGGGGGTGCGCTCGTCGCCCCGCCTGCGGCGGGCACGACTCGCGCGGCGGAGGCGCCCTGCGCTTCGGGGCGTGCTACGGCTCGTCGGATTCGCTCCCGACGGCACCCGACCCACTCCCACCTCGCGCACTCCCGTTTGTCGTTTCTTCGGCGTTCTCCTTCGGCCGCGTACAATCGCGGCATGGCAATTCGGATTGGTGTGGTGATGGCGGCGGTGTTGGTGTTGGCGGTGGAGGTGGCGCCGGCGGAGGGTGGGGTCAGAGTGACGGCGACGCCGTCGTCACTGCGGCAGGGAGACGCGGGGGCGCTCATCGTCACGGGCGTCCCTGAGGCCAAGCTCATCGAGGGCAGCGTCGGCGA
>QHSC01000365.1 GCA_003220345.1 Candidatus Rokuibacteriota bacterium
GATGCTCGCGAGGTGCGGCGGGATGTTGACGGCGACATCAACCTCGCCGTTCTGCAGCGCGGCCACGCGCACCGCGTCGTCGGGGATGGGGCGGAACACGAGGGTCTTGACCCGGGGCGCGCCTCGCCAGTACTGCTCGTTGGCCTCGAGCTCGATACGCTCGTCCCGGACCCACCGCACGAACCGGAAAGGCCCCGAGCCCACGGGGGCCCGCCCCGCCTGCGAGGAATCCTTGTCCCGGTAGTGCTTGGGCGGAAGAATCGCCGCCTGGGTGGCGCTCATCAGCGTGTCCAGGATCGGCCACGGAGCCCTCGTATGGATCCGCACGGTCAGCGCGTCGACGATCTCGACATGGCTGAGGGGGGCGAAGGGCGGCGATCCGCGCAGCTTGAGCTTGGGATCTACGAGGCGCTCGAGGCTGAACTTGACGGCCTCGGCGTCCACCGGCTCGCCGTTGTGGAACTTGGCTCCGGGTCTCAGCTTGAACTCCCACACCGTAGGCGACACGAGCCGGGGCAGCTCGCGGGCGAGCATGGGCTGGATCTTCAGCTCCTGGTCACGCTCGAGCAGGGTGTCGAACAGGTTCCGGCACACATTGCCGGCGGGAGACTCCTGGTGGTTCATGGGATCCAGGGTGCTGGGATCGACGCCCTGGGCAATGGTGATCTTACCGGACGGACCCGCGGAGGCCAGGGAAGGCTCGAGGGCAGAGGCCACGGCGAGCGCGATCAAGGGCACGGCTCGCATCCAGATCATGGGCTCTCCTCGACGATTCCCGGTCTCTCCGCTACTTGTTGAGCGCCATGTCGAAGGCCTTGATGCGCTCGTCGCTTCGCGCCTTCCAGCTGAGTCGCTTGCTCGCGCCGTACAGATCGAGCTGCTGGTACAGCGGCACCGCGGGCATCTCGTCGACCCAGAGCTTGTTGATGCGGTGATAGATGGCCAGACGTTGCTTCTCGTCCATCTGGGTCTGGGCCTGGTCGATCATGCCGTCGAAGTCGGCGTTGTGGTAGTTGCCGAGGTTGCTCCCCGTCCGGAAGAGCGGGGCGTACACGGTCTCCGCGTCCACGGTAGGCGTGCCCCACCCGATCAGCCACACCGGGCCGGGCTTGTGCGGGTACACGAGATTGTTAAGGTAGTTGACGAACTCGTACGTCTTGAGCGTCGTCTTGATCCCGGCCTTGTTGAGCTGACCGGTCACCGCCTCCGCCACTTCCTTGTCGCGCACGTAGCGGCCTTGTGGGCTGTTGAGGGTGATCTCGAGCCCGCCCGCGTATCCCGCCTCCGCGAGCAGCTTCTTGCTCCGCGCCACATCTTGCTTGATGGGCTTGAGCGATGGGTCATAGCCGAAGTGGAGCGGCGTCAGCATGGTCGCGGTGCGCACGGCCTTGCCGTCGAGCACCCCCTTGATGATCTCGTCGGCGTCGATGGCGTACGCGATGGCCTGCCGGACCCGCTTGTCGACGGTGGGTCCCTTGTATGGCCCCACCAGCTTGTGCTGCGCGTCGTACTCGTGGGTCACGAACATGAGCTGCAGCGTGCGGATGCTGGGGGCCGTCGACAGGAAGAGCTTCGGGTGATTGGCGATGATGTTGGCCAGGTGCGGCGGGATATTGACGGCCACGTCGATCTCGCCATTCTGGAGCGCGGCCACCCGCACCGCGTCGTCGGGGATGGGGCGAAAGACGACGGTCTTGATCCTGGGCGAGCCCCGCCAGTGACCCGGATCCGCCTCGAGCACGATCTCCTCGTCCTTCGACCACTTCACGAAGCGGTACGGCCCGGTGCCGATGGGAGTCTTGGAGATGAACGCGCTGTCCTTGCCGGCATAGGCCTTGGCCGGGTACATGGCTGCCTGGGTGAAGGTCATGATGCTCACGAAGGTCGGCCACGGCTTGCTCGTGTGCACGCGCACCGTGGAGGCGTCCATGACCTCGACGCGATCGATGGGACGGAAGTTGGAGCTCGCGCGCAGCGCAGGGGTCTTGACGCGCTCCAGGCTGAACTTCACCGACTCCGCGTTGAACTCCTCGCCGTTGTGGAACTTGACGCCCTTGCGGAGCTTGACTTCCCAGATGGTGGGCGCGACGAGCTTGGGAAGCTCGGAGGCCAGAGCGGGGACGATCTTGAGATTGTTGTCGCGCTCCACGAGGCCATCGAAGATGTGCCCGGTGACCACGGAGGCGGGGGTCTCCTGCTGGTTCATGGTGTCGAGCGTGGTCGGGTCCACTCCCTGGGCGATGACGATCTTACCCTCGGGCGCGGCGTCGACGTCCGCAGCTCGCGCCGCTATCAGGATCGCGGCGGTCAGGACCGCGGATAGAGTTCTGCGCACCATGTTTGCCTCCTTGGGGTGATGGAGCCGGCTCCAGCGCCGAGCCGTCGTGCTCTCGGTGGGCCTACTCTAGGGGCTCCTCCGGCAACGTGTCAAGACGGCCACCCTCTCGCCGAAGCCATTCGAGGGCTTCTTCCCGATCGGTCACGTGCCCCAGGGCCTGCGCCTCGCGGACCAGGGCGAGCAGCCGGCCGATCTCGGGCCCGGGACCGAGGGCGAGCGCATCCATGATGTCACCTCCCGACAGGAGCGGTGGCGCCGCCGCCACGGCGGACTCGTCGGCATGGCCGGCCATCAGCTCGCGCAGGACCTGGCTCTCCGGCCCGCGCCAGAGGGCCCAGGGCGAGCGGCCTGTGACCGCCGCCGCGTCGACGAGGGCGAGGAGAAGGAGGTCTCGAGCGTCCTCCTCGAGGTCGCGGAAGAACCGATGCCGGGCTCGACGCGTGATCTTGCCGGCCTGGGCGAGGTGCATGGGCCGGAGGTGATGGCGGACGAGTCGCGCCAGGATCGTCGAGATACGGCCCGAGAGCCGCCACCGCGCCGCAATGGCGGCGACCCGCTCGGCCCCGATCACGTCGTGACCGAAGAAACGGACACGTCCGGCCTCGACGGTGCGCGTCTCGGGCTTGGCCACGTCGTGCAGCAGCGCGGCGAGCTTGAGGACCTCGCGCCGGCGCAGGCCGTCGCCCAGCGGCTCGTCCAGATGCTCCGCCAGCGCCTCGTCCAGGCCCGCGAGGTCCGCCGCGCGCGCCAGAAGCGCGTCGGCGCCCTCGAGGGCGCGCACGCTGTGCTCCCAGACGTCGAAGCGATGAGGCAGCGGTTGCGCCGTTGACAGCATGGCCGCGCGCTGGGGCAGGAGATGATCGATGACGCCCCATCGATCGAGCAGCCGGAGCCCGGCCCCCGCCGCGCGCTCGCCCAGGAGTCCCACGAGCCCGTCGCGGATGCGCTCCGCCGACACGCGGTCGAGCGCTCCGGCGGCGCGGGCCGCCGCCACGCCGACGGGCGCTGCCACGCGCCAGCCGGGGCGAACCCCGAGCTGCGCGGCGCGGAGAGCGCGCACGGGGTCGTCGTCCAGGGACGCCGGGGAGCAGAGCCGCACCGTGCGCGTGCGCAGGTCATCGAGACCGCCCAGGGGGTCCTGGACGGCACCCTCGCCCGAGGCAACGAGA
>QHSC01000366.1 GCA_003220345.1 Candidatus Rokuibacteriota bacterium
TGAAGGAGCTGTCGCTGTGCCAGAGCATGTTGGCGAGCTGGTAGATCATGCGCCGGTCGTCCGCCGGGATGAACTCGCCCGTCTTGATATCCAGGTTCGACTGGCGGGCGAAAGGCGTCCCCGCCGCCGGGTTCATGCTGCGGGTGACCTCGAGCGACCCGAAGCGATGGCTGAAGGCGATCTGCGTCTCGTCGTCCAGCGTCCGGCCGCGGAAGACGAGAATGGAGTGCTCCTCGAAGGCGGCGCGGATCTCCGCCCACGTGGCATCGTCCAGGAGGCGCGTGATGTCCGCCCCGTCGATCTGGGCGGCGAAGTGCGGCGTGAGACGGGTCGCGACGATGGCCATGGCGGGGCTACGCCTTCGCGGTCAGCGGATAGCCGGCCTCGTGCCAGGCCCGGCAGCCGCCGTCGATGACCCAGACATCCGTGAAGCCCATCTCCTGGAGCACGGCCGCGCACAGCGTGGCCTTGCCGCCCGCCCCGCACGTGAGGAGAATTCTCTGGCTTCGATCCTGGAGCTCGGGGTCGCGGCGTGGAAGCTCGAGATCGGCCTTGATGTCGAGCTCGCCGCGCGTGATGTTCCGCGCGCCCGGAATGGTCCCGTGCTCGGCAACCTCCCAGGCTTCGCGCACGTCGATGACCATCGCGCCGCCGCCGTCGGCGATCCGCTTGGCCTCGATCGGGCTGAGCATCTTGACGTGCACCCGGGCCTCATGCACCCGCTGTCGAAACGTCTTGCCCATGCGTCGACTTTACCTCAGCCGGGCACCCCGTTGCGTCACGATGTCCAGGATGCGCTCCACCCCCGCGTTGCGTTTCGAACGCGTGGACGCTATCTTCTCGGCAGCGAACTCTCCGAGGTGATCCATGGTCAAGGTGGTCACGTTCCTGAAGCGGAAGGCCGGGATGTCGGTGGAGGATTTCCAGAGCTACTGGCGGACGCGGCACCCGGAGGTCGTGGTACGGCTGCCCGGCGTGCGGCGCTATGTCCAGTCCCACACCCTCGCGTCCGAAGGTGCAGGCGGACGAGGCGCAGTTCATCGACCGCGCGACCATGGGCTTCCTCGTCACCGAAGAGCAGGTGGTGGTCGAGGGCGCCGTCACACCCGAGGCCGTGAAGGCGGTGGAGTTCCTCTCACGCAAGGCGGGGACGTCCGTGGACGAGTTCCAGCGCCACTGGCGCGAGGGCCACGCGAAGATCCTGGCGGGGATTCCCGGTCTCCGCCGCTGCGTACTGAGCGCGACCCGTCGCGCCGCCTACGAGGCCGGGCGGGCGCCTGCCCACGACGGCGTGACGAGCATGTGGTTCGCCTCGCCCGATGCCCTGCGCTCCGCGGCCTCGTCCCCCGACTACGCGGCCGCGGTGGCCGACCGCGAGCGCTTCCTCGCGCCCGGGCAGCCTCCCTTCATCGTCACCCAGGAGCACGTCATCGTCGGCGGCCCGGGCGGCGACTCGGCGGGCTGAGGAGGAGGACCGTGAGCGAGGTCCGGGCCTGGATCGAGGCGGCCCAGCGCATCGTGGTGCTCACGGGCGCGGGCATCTCCACCGACTCGGGCATCCCCGACTTTCGCGGCCCCCAGGGCGTATGGACCAAGAATCCGGAGGCGGAGAAGCAGTCCACGCTGCAGAACTACGTCGCCGATCCCGAGGTGCGCAAGCGCGCGTGGCAGAGCCGCCTGGAGTCGCCGGCCTGGAAGGCCCAGCCCAATGCCGGCCATCGCGCCCTCGTCACCCTCGAGCGCCGCGGCAAGCTCGACACGCTCATCACCCAGAACATCGACGGGCTCCACCAGGCGGCGGGCTCCTCGCCCGATCGGGTGATCGAGATCCACGGCACCATGCGCGAAGTGGTGTGCCTGGACTGTGGCGAGCGCGCGCCCATGGAGCGGGCTCTCGCCCGCGTGCGCGCCGGCGAGGCGGATCCCCCCTGCCGTTCCTGCCGAGGCATCCTCAAGTCGGCCACGATCTCCTTCGGTCAGGGGCTCGTGCCCGAGGATCTGCAGCGTGCCCAGCAGGCGGCCGCGCGCTGCGATCTCATGCTCACCGTGGGGACCAAGCTGTCCGTGTACCCGATCGCGGGAGTGGTGCCTGTGGCCAAGCGGGCCCGCGCGCGCGTCGTCATCATCAACGCCGAGCCCACGGAGATGGACGAGCTGGGGGACGCCGTCCTGCGCGGGTCCATCAGCATGCTGCTCCCATCCCTCGTGGAGTGACCAGCGCACGAGAGAGGACATAGCCCACATGCCAGCCCGCAGTGGCCAGGAATACGTGGAGTCCCTGAAGAAATGCGCGCCGAACGTCTACCTGGAGGGCCGCCGCCTCGTCGACGTCACCGCCGAGCCCATCTTCCAGGAGCCGATCCGCGCCATCGCGGAGCAGTACGACATGCAGCTCGATCCCGCCTACCGCGAGGTGATGACGTACCCGTCGCCCACCACCGGGCAGCCCGTGTCCACCTCGTTCCTGGTCCCGCACACGCGCGAGGAGCTGGTGAAGAAGCGCAAGCACTTCAAGCTGCGCGCGGACCACAACTTCGGCTTCATGGGCCGGGCCCCCGACTTCATGAACCAGTTCGTCACGGGCTGGCATCTCATGGCCGGCCGGTTCGCCCGCGCGGGAGCCCGCTTCGGCGAGAACGCCACGCGCTACTACGAGCACGTGCGCGAGCGAGACCTCTTCCTCACCCACATGCTCATCAACCCGCAGATCGACCGCTCCAAGACCTCCGCCCAGCAAGAGGATCCCTTCCTGCACCTGGGCCGCGTGGGGGAGACTGCCGACGGCATCGTCGTGCGCGGCGCGAAGATGCTGGGCACCATGGCCCCCATCACGGAGGAGGTGGCGGTGATTCCCTTCGGCGGGGTGCCCCCGGGCGACGACGCCTACGCCCTCGCCTTCGCCATTCCCACGAGCACGCCCGGCCTCACCTTCATCTGCCGCGAGACGGTGTCGCCGCTGCCCCGGTCGCGCTTCGACCACCCGCTCTCCAGCCGCTTCGAGGAGATGGACTGCATCGCCGTCTTCGAGGACGTGCTTGTCCCCTGGGACCGCGTGATGGTCGACGGCAGCCCGGGCAGCGGGGAGATCATCAACACGCTGGGCGCGGACTTCAACGCCCTCCTCAACGTGCAGACGTCGGCCCGCCTGTTGAGCCAGCTGGAGTTCTTCTGCGGCCTCGCCATGAGGCTGGCGGACGCCATCGGCATCACGGGCTTCCTGCACGTGCAGGAGAAGCTGGGCGAGATGCTGAGCCAGATGGAGATCGCCCGCGCCGTCTTCTACGGGGCGGAGGCGATGGCGCAACGCCTCGACAACGGGGTGTGGGTGCCGGGCGGACACGGCCTGCGCGCCTTCCACCTGCAGTCGGGCAAGATCTACAGCCGCTTCGTCGAGATCGTGCAGACGCTCGCCGCCGGCGGATTCTTCTATGCGCCGAGCGAGGCCGACCTCGCCAATCCGGAGGTGCGGCCCATGATCGACAAGTTCGTGCGCGGGCGCGCGGGCATCTCCGCCGAGGAGCGGATCGCGCTCTTCAAGCTGGCGTGGGACGCGACGGGGGAGACCTTCGGCCAGCGTATGGCCCAGTACGTGCGCTTCTACTCTGGCGACCCCATCCGGCTCACCGCTGGGTTCTACATGCAGTACGACAAGGCGCCGCTCCTCGAGCTCGTCGAGCGAGCGCTGGGACGGCGCGAGGGGGAGCGCATCCCTGTGTCGCCGGACGATCCGGCCGGAGCGATTCCCTACCAGCCGGACACGCGGGGAATGGCGGGGACGTACGCGACCGGGTCCCTGCCGACGAGGCAAGACCAGCGGGGCTGAGCGGCGTGCTCGAGCTGGGCCAGGTCGTCCTTGGGGTGCGTGACCTCGAGGCGGCCACGCGTCGCATGGAGGCCGAGGGGTTCGCGGTGCAGGACGGCGGCGTGCATCCCGGTCTGGGCACCGCCAACCGCATCATCCCGCTGGGCGGCCAGTACCTCGAGCTGCTCGGGGTGGTGGACGAAGCGCTCGCGAGGTCGAACTGGTACGGTCGCGCCCTCCTGGATCGCACCGCCGATGGAGACCGCCTCGTACGCTGGTCCCTCCGCACCGACCGGATCGAGGAGATCGCGGGCCCGCTCGGACTGATTCCCGAACGGCGCTCGCGGATGCGGCCCGACGGCCGACCGCTTCACTGGCGCGCCGCGGGGCTCCAGGCCGCCGCCGAGCATGGCTGGCTCCCCTT
>QHSC01000367.1 GCA_003220345.1 Candidatus Rokuibacteriota bacterium
TGGAGCACGCGCGGCGCTTCCTCAAGGCGCACGAACCCGCCACAGCCGGACGTTGAACGAGGGGCTGCAGGAGGCCGTCTCGTCGCGTCTCTCTGACTAGCCGTGCCTGGCATGATGCGGCGGTGTCTGCGCGCCCTCTGTATTCCGACCGTCGCGGAGCCGGTTCCCGCGACCCCTTCCCCCTCTTCGGAGGGGCACGCCCCGTGACCAGGAACATCAAGCTCCTCTACGGCTTCTCCTTCTTCGATCAGTTCATGATCGTGATCGCCTTGTGGGTCCCCTATCTCGCGACGAAGGGGATCGGCATGCGGCAGTTCATGGAGCTGCAAGCCGTGTTCGCGATCGTGATCCTCTGCGGCGAAGTGCCTACCGGGGTGCTCTCTGACCTGTGGGGAAGGAAGAAGACCCTGCTGCTGGGCTCGACGCTCAAGGCGGTCAGCTTTTCCCTCCTCCCGCTCTGGAGCAGTTACGAGGGTTTCCTCTTCTACCACCTCACGATGGGGATCGCCCTCAGCATGATCTCGGGAGGCGATGTGGCGCTCCTCTATGACTCGCTTCTCGCGTCGGGTGACGAGAAGTCCCGGGGAACGGCCGTTCTCGGAAATGCGAAGCTCGCGGCACAAACGGGGGCAACGGTGAGCGCGCTGCTGGGGGGCGCGGTCGTCACCCTGTCCTATGGGCATCTCCTCTGGGCCAACGCCATCCTGAGCTGGATCCCGATGTTTCTCGTGCTGTGCGTCACCGAGCCACCCGCGGGCCGGGACCGGGCGAAGAAATGGTCGAAACAGCTCAAGGAGATATTCTCGACCACCCTGGTACGGGACGCCGCGACGCGGCTCGTGTTCCTCAATCTGGTCGCCTCGGGGGCCGGCGGGTTGGTGATGTTCTGGACGCACCAGAAATACTGGCAGGAGAGCGGGGTGCCCCTGGCCTATTTCGGAGTCCTGCTGGCTAGCTACAGTCTCATCTTCGGCCTCGCGGGGAGATCCGCCGCTCTGGGGAGCGCGAGATACGGCCGGCGACCGTTGCTCGCCGCGGCCGGCGCGCTGCCCATCATCGCGTATTTCGGGATGGCGTCTTTTCTCGGTTGGGGCGGGATACTGTTCGGGACCCTGGGCCAGGTAGGCCGGGGCCTGGGCGGGGTGCTCTTCCTGCAGGTGCTCAACGAGAAGATCTCCTCCGCGTACCGCGCGACCGTGATCTCCATGGCGAATCTCGGGACCCGCGCCTCCTTCGCTCTCCTGGGCCCCCTCGTGGGCTATGGGATCGACCGCTGGGGATTACCGTCCGTCTTGTCGGCGCTCGGAGTCCTGTTCTCGATCGCCTTCGTCTTCCTGCTCCTGCCGCTGGTCCTGCGGGAAAGGGCATGATCTTTTTCTCTGCCGGCGCCGTTATTCCTTCGCGGGAAAGCGCTCCCAGTGGGTGAGCGTCTGCCAGGTGACGTTCCCCCTTGGCCGCATCCCCGCGGGCTGCACTGGCGCGGCGTGGCCGAGGCAGATGAACATCTCAGGGCTCCATCCTTCAGGCAGGTTCAGCACCGCGCTCACCGCCGCCTGGCTGAATGACGTCACGACCCCGGCCCCCAGCCCGAGCGAGTGCGCCGCCAGCAGCATCGTCTGCGCGGTGGTCCCGACGTCGACGTAGAGTCCTTTCGCGGTCGGCCGCATGCCGAACGATTCCGCCCGGCCGCCGTCGATGCAGATCACCACGATGGCCGTCGGCCGCTGGAACATTCCCGGCGTCACCACGCGAAGCAGCCTGAGGGTGAGCGGATCCTGGATGGCGACGAAGCGGTGCAGTCGCCGATTGCCCGCGCTCGGCGCGCGGCGCGCCGCCTTGAGCAGCTCCTCCAGGTCCGCGCGATCGACCGGCTCGGCGGTCAGGGCGCGCGCCATGCGCCGGGTCCGGATGGCCTCGAGCACGGAGTTCGTCACGTCGCTCTCCGATCGAGGCCGAAATGATCGACCAGGAGCTGACCCACCGCCCGACACACGGCGTCGAGCGAGGCGGCGTACCCCGCGGGGTCGGCGCTCCGGACCGCCAGGTCGGGGACCTGCTTGAGCGGGCCGGTGAGAAACGCACGAGTGTCCGGCGACACTCGGTCGACGATCGCGTCGGCCAGCCGGCCGGCCGCGGTCAAGAGGCGCAGGGAGCCGTACTCGGCCGCCTCGTCCACCTGGGTCCGCGCCGCCGTCACCAGAAAGGCCAAGAGCTCCAGCGCCTCGTCCTCGCTCAACACCATTGCCGCCATGTCGTCGCCCTCCTCGCGTCGCTGCGATTCTTGTTCCGATCGCCCTCGCGCGCCGCGGCTAGAAGAGAGCGCTGACCGAACGGCCGTCGTGGATGCGGGTGATGGCCTCGGCGAGCAGAGGCGCCACCGAGAGGACTTCGATCTTCGGGGAGGTCGCGGCGATCGGGATGGTATCGGTGACGAGGAGCCGCTCGAGGCGGGAGGCGCCGAGTCGCTCCAGGGCGCGCCCGGAGAGCACCGGGTGGACCACGGCCGCCGAGACGCCGCGCGCCCCCTGCTCGAAGAGGAAGTCGGTGGCGCTGAAGATCGTTCCACCTGTCGCGATCTCGTCGTCGACGAGCAGGCAGCGCTTGCCCCTGACGTCGCCGATCACCGCCACCGCCTCCGCCCGCTCCTCGTCGCCGGACCGCCGCTTGTCGATGATGGCGATGGGCAGGCCGAGGTGCTTGGCGAACACCGCGGCGTCCTTGGCCTCGCCCACGTCGGCGGCGACCACGATGGCCTCCTCGAGCCCATCGGCGCGCAGCCGCTCGCAGAGCACGGGCACCGCGGTGAGCTGATCGGCGGGCATGGAGAAGAACCCCTGGATCTGCGGCGAGTGCAGGTCGATGGTGAGCACGCGATTCGCCCCCGCGGTGGCGACGAGGTCGGCCATGAGGCGGGCGGTGATGGAGATGCGCGGCTCGTCCTTCTTGTCGCTGCGCGCGTACGGAAAGTAGGGCAGGACCGCCGTCACCCGGCGCGCGGAGGCATGCGTGAGCGCGTCGAGCAGGATCAACAGCTCGACAATGTTCTCCGACAGCGGGGGCGCCGACGTCTGCACCACGAACACGTCCTGCTCGCGGACGTTCTCCTCGATCCGGACCTTGAGGTTCTCGTTCGAGAAGCGCGTGGTGGAAAGCCGGCCCGGCGCGATGCCGAGACACTTGCAGATCGCCTGGGCCAGCGCGGGGTGCGACGATCCGGAGAAGACCTTGAGCCCGTCCATCTCAGCCATCTCAGCGGCCCATACTGCTCCCCCTCGATGGACGGGTCAAGCGGCGCGCCCGGCGGCCCTGACCGCGACCAAACACGGGGCGGCCAGCCTAGGCCAGCTTGTAGGACAGCATCTCCAGCCGCTCGGTGAAGACCTCCTTGCCGCCTCGTCTGCGCACTTCAT
>QHSC01000274.1 GCA_003220345.1 Candidatus Rokuibacteriota bacterium
GACGCGCGTTGTCGATGGCGACCCGGGACTGGTTGGCGAGAGTGCTCAGTAGCTCCACGGCCCGCTCGTCGAGCCGACCGGGCTCCCGACGGTACACCACCATGATGTGCGAGGCGCCCGCGCTTCCCATGGGTAATGCGAGCAGCGCCCGCAGCCCGGCCCGCAGATACTCCTCTTGACCGGGCAAGCGGGCCTCCGCGGCGAGGTCGGGCATCTGGAGCGGCTGTCCGGTCGCCAGCACCCGAACGATCGGATCACCATTCGCCCTAGCCTCGCCAGGCGCGCGCGTCCCTTCGAGGTTCTTTAGCAACTTCTCATCGAGGCCCATTGACCACACGATCACCAAGTGCTCGCGCGCGGCATCCAGCTCGAAGATGCCGCAGGCATCGGCGCCGGCCAGGCGAAGCGCATGGGTCGAGATGGTATTGAGAACCTCCCCGAGATCCAGGGAGGACCCGATGGTCCGGCTCACCTCGCCCATGGCGCGCACGTCCTCGAGCGAGTGCTCCAGCGCCACCCCGCGCTCCTCGAGCTCGAGGGTCCGCTGGCGAATGCGATCCTCCAGGGTTCGGTTCAGCTCCTGCAGCTCGGCGAGGGCCTGAGCCCGGTCGTTCATCGTGACCTGCAGCGACCCCGTCATGCGGTTGAAGGCGGTGGCCAGCTGCCCGATCTCGTCCCGCGACTGCACGGCGATCTGCTCCTCGAGCTGGCCCGCCGCGATCTTCTGGGCCTGCTCGGTCAGCTGCTTGACGGGCTTCGTGATGCGCCTCGAGAAGCCGTAGATGACGACGGCACTGACCGCGAGGAACGCCACGGTGATGCCGCCCCAGAGCTTCGCGAGCGCCCGCACCTGCTCCTCGACACCCGCGAGCGACAGGCCCACCCTCACGCCTCCGATGATCTTCTCGCGCTCCGTCTGGGGACGGATACGAGTGCCCATGAGAACTTCATCCGGGGTCTGCGTCTCCTCTGACACGATGGGAGACACGAACTCGATGAATCGCTGGCCCGCCCGCTCGACGTGCCGCGACTGCGCCCGGTCGATCGGCCCTTCCGGGGACTGCGAAACAGCGGTGACCTGCCGCCCGCCGCTGGCCAGGATGCGTCCGTCCCCGGCATGAACGATCACATAAGCGACGTCGGGATTCCTGAGCGCCCCCCGCATGGCCACGCCCAGGAGCTGCGCGTCCTCGCTGAATGCCCCGAGCTCACTGGCAAAGCCGAGATTCGCCGCGAGGGCCCGCCCCCGCTTCTCGAACTCCTCGGTGACCAGGCGCCGGTGCTCTCGGATGTTCATCCACGCCTGAAAGACGAGGAAGGACACCACGATGGGGACGACGGACCAGAACACGCGCGCCCGAAAGCTCGAAAAACCCGGGAACCGGAGACGTGGGCTCATCTGGTCACTGGATCACGTTGCTGGCGCGCGTCAGGATGGCCCGTGGGACTTCGAGGCCAAGCTTCTGCGCGGCCTTGAGGTTTACCGTGAGGAAGAGCTTCCGCGCGTTCGTGGGCGGGACCCCTGAAGCCGCCCGTCCCGTGAGGATGGCCTGCGCGAGCTCTCCGGCTTGCCGGCCGATGTCCTCGCCGCTCGCGAAGGAGAGCGAGAAGAGCGCGCCCATCTGGGCGTGGCGATCGGAGAGCCCGAGCAGCGGTATCCTCTTCCGATACGAAAAGAGCAGCATCTGCTGGACGACCGCCTGGGACAGCGTCATCTCGTCGGGGACGATCCACAGCGCGTCGATACCGTCCTGGAAGGACTCGAGGGCCCCGATCACCTCCTTGGCGGAGCCGATCTCACGCGTCACCAGCTCGAGGCCTTCCTCGCGTGCCACCACCTGCGCCTGCCGAACCAGATAGCCGGTGCGGTTCTTGTTGAAGATGACCCCGATGCGCTTGATCTGCGGTCCGAGCTGCTTGAACAGCCGGATGGGCTGCTCCACGGGAACGTTCATGCTCGCCCCCGTCACATTCTTCGCCTCGGCTCCGATGACGCTGGGCGGGTTCAGCACCATGGCATACACGACAGGGACGGAGGTGGGGCGACTTATCACCGCCTGCAGCGCCCAGATCCCCACCGCGAAGATGAGATCGGGCTTGACCTTCTCTCGATCTCCGCCAGCTGCTTCCGTCCGCGATCGAGATCGCCGTCCATGTCGTACACGGCGGCGACCTGGTGACCGGCGGCGGTCTCCTTGAAGCCCTTGAGCGCCTCCTCGTATTCGCTCACCTTGGCGCTCATGAGAACAGCCACTCGAGCCGCCGCGGCCGGGCTCGCCATGACGGTGAGCGAGAGGGCGAGGGCGAGCGCCAGGAGCTTCAACATCTCAGGCAGACGCTACCTCACGGCCGGTCAAAAGCCCAGGAACTCCTTGAGGGCGGCCAGCACCGCCTCGGGATTGTCCTCGTGCAGCGTGTGGACGGCCCGCGGGATCTCGACGAACTTCCCCCGGGGGAGCTGCTGGGCCATCCGCTCGGCGACCTCGCGGTCGAGGATCATGCTCTCCTCGCCGCGCAGCACGAGGGTGGGGACGGGAATCGTCTGGAGCACACCCCACCAGTCGATGTCGAGCTGGGTCCGCTTCTCCTTGATGCTGGGATGCCAGCCCCACACCAGCTTGCCGTCGGGGCGCTGCTTGAGGCTGTGCGAGGCGACCCAGCGGAAATAGTGGATGCCGGGATGCGGGTTGCCCCGGTGCAGGTGCTGGGCCGCCTGCTCGATGCTCTCCCAGGTCTCCGGCTCGGGTGGGCCGGGTGGGGCCTGGGCCATGCGCTTGCTGATCTCCGGTCCGATGTCGACGATGACGAGCTTCTGCACGGCATCAGGGCGCTTGGAGGTGAAGTACATCGCGTTGCGCCCGCCCATCGAGAGGCCGATCATCACGAACGAGCTGAGGCCGAGCTCCTCCACGACACCGCTCAGGTCGTCGTAGGCCGCGATGGGATGGTAAGTGTCCGCGGGGTCGCTCTCGCCGTGGCCGCGCTGGTCCATGGCGTAGACGTGGAAGTGGGGCTGGAGCGCGATGCTGAGGGTATCCCAGGCGTGGGCATGGCCGGTGAAGCCGTGCAGGAGCAGGAGCGGCGTGCGGCCCTCCCCGCCCCAGTCGAGCACGTGGAAACGCAGGCCGTTGACCGTGATGTAGCGGTCGATGGGGCGAAGGAGATTCATCAGAGCCTCCAGGGAGCTAGGCGTGCCATTCGCGCGGACCGTCGTCGGTGAAGCCGCATTGCTCACACGGGCTGAAGTAGTGCATGGCCGGGGGCATGGCCACGGCGAGCCGAAGCGAGAGATCCTGACCCACGTTCCGGATGTGGTGCACGGTCCCGCGGGGCACCCACACGATGTCGTCCTTCTTGCCCTGCACGACGGTGCCGCCCGTCAGCTCCCACTCGAGCGTGCCCGCGAGCACCACCCACCACTCGTCGAACTCGCGGTGCCAGTGGGGGCGGTAGGTCCCCCACGCGCGTGTGGAGAACATTGGGCCAGGTCGAGTTGGCGGCGGTGGGCGGGCACGGCGCCGCTGCGAGATGACTGATGGAGATGGAGAACGGTGATTCTGTAGTAGGCATCGATCCTCCTCTGGACTGGAGCTCGCCCCTCACCCTGCCCTCTCCCCAGAAGGGAGAGGGATATCTCCGGAAGGAACCCTCTCCCCCAGTGGGGGAGAGGGCCGCCGTTCGAGCTGAGACCCTCGCCTCGAGCGGCGAGGCGAGGGCTGAGTAAATGAGGGGGTCTGATCCCTCTCGTGTCGCGAGTATAGCCGGCGCTACGACTTCTTTCGCGCGCGCTTCGCGGGCCGGCCCCTGGCCACCGCGGCGCCCTTACCGCTCGCGTGCCAGCGCGCCACCTCTTCGCAGGTGGTGAACCACACCCCGCGGAAGCGGCGCATGAAGGCCACGAGATCCGCCAGGAGCGCGATCCCTCCTTGCTCCACATCTGCAGCACCCGGCCCGGGTCGGCGATGGCGTTGGTGGAGCCGTACACGTGGCGGAAGAGCGGCGCGTCGTCCATGAGCCACTGCACGGGGACTTCGACGAGGGGGCCGTTCTCGCTGTCGATCTCGTAGGGGATGTCGTTCCCCATGAGCGAGGTGTCGTAGAGAAAGCCGTGACGCTTGAGAATGCCCGGGGTCCAGACATTCACGTCCCACGACGGCGAGCGATAGCCGGCGGGCTTCACGCCGAGCTGGTCGCGCAGGATGGCGAGCTGCTCCTGCATGATCCGCTCCTCCTGCGTGGCGTCGAGGAAGCCCACCGCCTCGTGGACGTTGCCGTGGGCGCCGATCTCGTGCCCCGCGTCCCGGATCCGCTTGGAGGGGGCGAGGTGGTTCTCGACCGTCCAGCCGGGAATGAAGAAGCTTGAGCGGAGCTTCAGCTTGTCGAGGAGGGCCAGGATGCGATCGACGCCCACCCGCGGCCCGAAGCGACGCTCCTCGAGGTCACCCAGGCTGCGCTTGGCCTTCTCCGGCTCACGGAAAAGGAACCCGGACTCCGCGTCGAAGTCGAAGGACAGTACCACTGCGGATTGCTTGCCGTCCGGCCACCGATATCGCATGCCGTCCTCCTTGACGAGGGTGAGCGCCGGAACCTACCGGGAGGCTGGCCACCTCATCCCGACACCCAGCCGCCGCTCGGGTGGAGGATCTGACCCGTGAGATAGCCGGCCTCGTCGGCGGCCAGGACCACCGCGCAGTAGGCGACGTCCTCCACGCTGCCGAAGCGCCGCAGCGGCAGCTCGGCCAGCCGCCGCGTCCGGTACTCGGGCGTCATGACGTCCTTGCTCATGTCGGTCTCGATCCCGCCGGGGGCGATCGCGTTCACGGTGATGCCGTGGGCTCCCACCTCTGACGCCAGAGCGCGGGTGAGCGACTCGACGGCGCCCTTGGTGGCCGCGTAGGCGGCGAAGCCTCCGCCCCCGACCGCGCGCTGGGCCAGCTGCGTCGACAGGTTGATGATGCGCCCGTGGCGGTTC
>QHSC01000009.1 GCA_003220345.1 Candidatus Rokuibacteriota bacterium
GAGCGAACACGTGACGTCACGAGTGTCGTCCGGATGCACGAAGGGCACCGCCTCGAGGGGGCCCTCGAGGCCGCTTCAGCGTGTCGCAGTTCCCCTACTGCCGCCTAGCTTTTCACCGCGCCCGCGGTGAGGCCGGCGACGTAGTGCTCCACGAAGAAGGAGTAGATGATGGCCACGGGCACCGAGCCCAGGAGGGCGGCGGCCATGAGCTGGCCCCAGTAGAAGACGTCGCCCCGGATCAGCTCGGTGATGGCGCCCACGGGCACGGTGCGGACGTCGCTCTTGGCCAGGAAGATGAGGGCGTAGAGGAACTCGTTCTGGGCCAGCGTGAAGGCAAAGATGCCGGCGGACAAGAGTCCCGGCGTGCAGAGGGGCAGGACGACGCGCGTCAGGGCCTGGAAGCGGCTGGCCCCGTCGATGCGCGCCGCCTCCTCGAGCTCGCGGGGCACGCTCTTGAAGTAGCCCATGAGCAGCCACGCGCAGAACGGGATGAGGAGCGTCGGATACGTGAGCATGACGGCGGTGAGGGTGTTCCCGAGATCGAGCCGGTTGATGATGTCGGCCATGGGGATGAAGAGGAGCGGCTGGGGCACCAGGTAGGTCGCGGCTACCCCGATGGCCACCACGGCGGCCCCGGGAAAGCGCAGGCGGGCCAGCGGGTAGCCGATCATCGCCCCCAGCACGAGCGAGACGGCCGTGGTCACCACCGCCACCAGCATGGTGTTGTACGTCCACGTCAGGAAATTCGTCTGGGTGAGCAGGTCGACGTAGTGCTTGAGCGTCGGCTGATGCACGATCAGCGGCATGATGCGCGCGTTGTAGAGCTCGCGGTTGGGCTTGATGGAGGTGATGAGCATCCAGTAGAAGGGAAAGAGCATGGCCACGAAGAAGAACGCGAGCGGCAGATATAGCCGCAGCAGCCGCGCGCCGAATCCCCGCCCGCCGACCATCACTCGCGCCTCAGGTACAGCGTGAGCACCACGATCACGAGGGCGAGGGCGGGCAGCAACGTGAGGGCCGCCGCCGCGCCCATGCCGAGCTGGCCCCCCGACATGCCGAGATCGAACGCGTACGTGACGAACACCTGCGTGGCATTCGCGGGGCCGCCGTGGGTGAGCAAGTAAACGATCTGGAAGTCCGCGAAGGTGAAGATGACCGAGAACATCGTCACGATGATCAGGATGGGCTTGATGATGGGCAGGGTCACGTGCCAGAAGCGCTGCGTGGTGCCGGCGCCGTCGATGGCCGCCGCCTCGTAGAGGTCCGGCGAGATCGTCTGGAGCCCGGCCAGGAGCGTGATCCCGTAGAACGGGATGCCCCGCCACGTGTTGACGACGATGATCGACACCATGGCCAGGGTGGCGTTGCCCAGCCACGAGAAGCCGCTGCTCACGAGCCCCGTCTTGACGAGCGTCCAGTTGATCACGCTGAAGGTCGGGTCGAAGATCCACATCCAGGCGATCGTGCTGAGGATCGTCGGCACGATGAAGGGCAGCAGGAGGACCGCGCGCACCAGGTTGCGCGCGCGGAAGCTCTGGTTGATCACGAGGGCCATGGCTAGGCCGCCGATCAGCTTGAGGACGGTCGTCACCAGCGTGTAGACGAAGGTGTTTCGCGTGACCTGCCAGAACACGCCCTCGCCCAGGAGCGTGGCGAAGTTCGCCAGCCCCACGAACGCCCCCGCGCGGGCGACGGGCCGATCTTGAAGGCTCAGATAGATGCCGTAGAAGAAGGGATAGGCCACGAAGGCGAGCAGGAACAGCACACCGGGCGCGAGCATGATCCAGCTGAAAGCGCCCTCCCGCTCGAGCAGGCCGCGCAGCGAGAAGGGCCGGCCAGCGACCGGCGCCGGCCGCGCGAGAGGCGCCGGGCGGACCGACATCCCTACATCACTTCACTTTGTGGATCTGCTTCAGCTGGCTGGCCGCGGTGGCGATGACGTCCTTCGTCGAATCGCCCCGACACGCCTTGGCGAACATGTCGACGATGACGTACTTCGCCACGCTCTCCGAGGCGGCGAGGCCGGGGGGGCCGGGCCAGGCATGGAGCCGCGACGTCTTGAGCGACTCCTTGTACGGCAGATTGCGCGGCTCCGGCTCCCACATCGGGTGGTTGTCGTAGGCGCGAAGGAACGGCGCGTAGTAGGCGTCACCGGCAGTGAGCCAGGCGGAGAGCTGCTTGTCGTCGTAGAGCCAGCGCAGGAAGGCCTTGGCCGCGGCCACGTCCGGGGCGTGGGCGGCGATGGCGTGGCCCTGGACGTTCAGCAGGTGGAAGCGGCCCTTGGGGCCCTGCGGATTGAGCGCGTGGTCGGTCACCTTGCCGATCTCGGGGAAATCGCGCTTGGCCACGACGAGGATCGAGGAGGCGTTGTTCGTGCACGAGATCTGCTCGCCGAGGAAGGCCTTGTTGTTGTTGACGTCGGTCCAGCCCAGGACGTCCTCGAACATCGTCTCCTTGTAGAACCGGCGGCAGAAATCGACGGCCTTCGCCGTCTCGTCGGAGTCGATGGTGACGGTCTTGCCGCTCCTGTCGGTTTCTTGACCGCCGTAGGACCAGAGAAGCGGATAGAGCCAGCCGTGATTGTCGCCGAAGCCGTGGCCAAGCTCGAAGCCGAAGGGGTGGCCCTTCTTCTTGAGCAGGCGTCCGGCCGCGAGAAGGTCCTCCCAGGTGTCGGGGAACTTGTTGACGCCCACCTCCTTGAACCAGTCGGTCCGGTAGTTCTCGAGCTGGCCGATGTTGCCCCAGGGGAGAGACTTCCACTTCTTGTTGACCACCACCGCGTCGTGGACGTTGTCGTGCCAGCCCCCGAGCTTCTTGCCGATCTCGCCGGCGACGTCGCTGACGTCCACGAGGCCCTGGTCGAAGAGGTGAGGCCAGTTGATGCCGGTGTGCACGATCTCGGGCCCCGACTTCGTCTCGACGATCGTGGTGAGCCGCGTCAGCATGCTGCCCACGCTCACCGGCTCGTAGTTGATCTTGATGCCGGTCATCTTTTCGTAGTCCGGCGCCAGCTTCTTCACGAAGAACTCGTCAAAGGCCTTGATGAACGAGCTCTCGTGGACGACCGACATGGACTTCGGCGCGGCGGCGGCGAGTCCAGGGGCGAGGGCGGCGGCCGCTCCGCCGGCGAGGGTCACGGTGAGAAATTCCCGACGGGTCGTCATTGGGAAAGCCTCCACGTCTCGAGAGTTCGGAGCCCGACGATGGGTGGACGATCGATGGCGGGGATAGTAGGCGAGGCGCCTCGAAGCTGTCAAGGCACTGGGCCAGTGCCCGGGCTGGAACTCTAGTGGGTCAGAGGGAGATCAGGCCGTGGCGTACGCCGAGCGTCACCGCTTCCGTGCGGGTGGCCGCTCCCAGCTTGCCGAGGACCGAGGCGACGTGAAACTTGACCGTATAGCCGGAGATCCCGAGGCGAGCGGCGATCCTGCGATTGCTCATACCCTCCGCCATCATCTCGAGAATCTCCAGCTCTCGCGGGGTGAGCCCTGTCCTCTCGCTCACCTTCCGCGATCTCGCCGCCGCGATGGGACGGGCGATCACGGCGGTAGGGTGGAGCACGACGAGACCGGCCATCGTCGCCGCGACGGCGGCGGTGAGCTCCTCCGCCGTCGCGTCGTCACGAAGCACGCCGCGAACGCCGGCGCGGCGGGCCTGGGCCGTCCACGCACCAAGCGGCTCCGCGGCGAGAAGGATCACGGGGGGGACCCGCGGGCGGCTGCCCAGGTACTGGAGCGCGCTTGCCGCGGCCGGGGGCGGCAAGGCCATGATCACGCTCGCGGGCTCGAGGTCATCGACGACATGCGCCAGCTCCGCGGGAGAGCCCATCACCACGCGCCATTCCGGGTGGCCCCGGAGCATGGCTTCGATGGCCGCGGCGAGTCGGTCGCTGCCCGCGATCACGAGCACGGGCGTCGACGCGGTGTCGATGCCACGCCGCGCGGGCGCCCGGCTGCCCTGCCCCGGAGCCGATTCCCGGAACCTGGTCACGGGGGCTCCACGCCGGCCGCGCGGACGAAGCGTTCCACGTGGGCCATGGGGATGGCGAGGGCCAGGGCTCCCGCCACCATCGCGTTCAGCCCCATCACGCGGCCCGACGCGTCGGCGAGAGGTCCTCCGGAGTTCCCGGGCGCCAGTCGCACGTCGGCCTGGATCCAGGCGCGACCGCCGGGCGTGATCGGTCCAATCGCGTGAATGATGCCTGCGGTCAGCGCGCCTCGAACGCCGAGGGGGTGGCCCATGGCCACCACCAGCGCGCCGACCCTGGCCGCATCCAGATCGGCGATGGGAGCCGCCGGCACCCCCATGCCGGCCACGCGGAGCAGGGCGAGGTCGGCGCTCCCATCGCGCGCGAGTAGGCGTCCTTCCAGGCGGCGACCGTCGACCAGGCGCACCGCCATGACCGATCGCCGCGCGACGTGCGCGTTGGTGACCACACATCCCCGCGGCCAGAGCACCCCGGCTCCCAGAGACGTGCCCCCGTCCATGACCTCGACGGTCACTCGACGGAGATTATCCGCGAGGTCGGCCAGCTCGATCATGGCGCGTCAGGAGCGACGTGGGCGCTCGCCGACGGTGATCCGAATGTCCCGCGGCTCGCCGCCCCGAAGCACGGACACGGTCATCTCTTCGCCCACGTGATCGGGTCGGAGCACGCTCGCCAGATCGCCAGGGTCGGTGATGCTCGTTCCGCCGAGCGAGACGATGATGTCGCCCATGAGCAGACCGGCGCTGGCCGCCGGGCTACTCGGCTGCACGGCCACCACGATGACCGCGGTCGGCTGCTCGAGGTTGAAGCGCTGGCGCAGCGCCTCGGGCAGGCTCACCGGCTGCGTGCCCACCCCCAGGTAGGGTCGGGCGAGACGTCCGCGCCGCACGAGCTCGTCGACCACGCGGGTCACGGCGGCGGAAGGGATGGCGAGCTGCAGCTGCCGGGACATGCCCGAGCTGTTCACGCCTATCACCTGCCCCTGCGCGTTGACGAGAGGTCCGCCGGAAAACCCGGGATAGAGCGTCAAGTCGAGACTGAAGAGCGCGCCGCCGGCGCTGCGCGGCCCTCGTCCCTCCCCGATCGCGCTCACCACTCCCCCGCTTGCACAGGGGCCCCGACCCACGGCAAGCACGAGGTGGCCGACGCGCACGGCATTCGACTCGCCGAGATCCGCCACCGCGACATCGGGAGCGTCCACCTTCAGCACGGCGATGTCGATGGCCGGATCCCGGCCGGCAAGCGTCGCCGCGATCGCTCGACCGTCGGGGCGAGTGACCGTGATGTCCTCGTCCACTCGCACGGTATGGTTCGCGGTGACGATCAGGCCAGACCGCCAGTGCACGCCTGTCGACCCCAGGCGCGTCCTCGCGTTGACGCCGAACACGACTTGACCCGCCCGCTCCACGGCCGCGGCGAGGTCGTTCGAGAGCGTGAGCAACCCGTCCATTGAGCCCTCCCTGTGGGTGTGAGAACCGTCAGGATCAGCATGCGGGCTCCAGACAGGAAAGGGAATCGCCCGAATGGGCGGGGTCGCTACGCGGTCGGGCCCTACGGGGCGGTCGGGCGGAACCGATACCACCGGGTGCCGCTGATGTGGGCGGGAATGACGTATCCGAGCAGCGCGAGCGACTTCTCGTCGATGCGCACGACGAGCCAGCCGTCGGCGTCCTTCGTCAGGTCGACGGTCACCCAGCCCCAGGCCACGCCGACGTCGCCGGCCCCGCCGTCGGAATACCACACGCGCAACGTCCCTTGGTCACACCCGAACTCGCCCCTCTCCGCCACGAAGCGGAGCCGGCCGACGGGGTCGCGTACCTCGAGGAGACCACCGGCCGGCATCGAGAGACCGACCCACCTGGCGGGTCGCTCTCGAGCGCGCAGACGTTCGAAATCGAGGATGCCGACGAGGGATTCCTTGCGAAGCCCGCTGCCTTCCCCCTCATTTTCATAGGTGCCGAGCAAGGAGGCGCAGTCGCGCGCCTGGAAGGCCTGGGGCCAGACGTGGGGATACTGGTGGACCTCTCGAGCACAGCCCGCGAGGAGAAGGAGGGCGCCACACGCGCGCACGAAGGCGAGCCGGCCCCTGCCAACGCGCGTGCCCCTCATCGATGCCATGGGAGCGATATTTTAGCCCAACCGGCCCGGAACAGCGTTTGACACGATCAAACCGGCATGACACATTCTCGGAACCGAGACGCTCTGGCAGCGCGCCCTAGAAGGGAGAGAGTCCAGATGGCCATCTCCGCCAGCCCGACCACCCAGCCGGAAGTGACCGATTCCTATGCTCGACTGGAGGAGAAGGTCCTCGAGCGCGACCAGCGGGGGGCGAGCCAGATCTTCTACGACCTGGTCCGGGCCGGCCGGCCCCTGCCCGAGCTGGTGCGTGAGATCGTTCGCATCCACGCTCCCTACACGCACGTGCCGTACCATCAGCGCCTCGACGACGGCGTGGTTCGTTTCGTGAACAATGACCACTGCTTCCTCAGCTCGCGGGCGAGCACGGACCTGATGAAGCTCCTCAGGCCCGAGCTAGCCTATCTGCCTCTGGCCCAGACGATCTGGTATGTCCCCACCGGGCTCGATCCCTGGAACCAGCTCCTCGGCAAGATGCCGGGGCACTACGTGAGGCTCTACGAGCTGAAGTTCGAGGGCAAGCCGCCCCTCCCCCACATCCACTGGAGCGACCAGCAGCCGCTCGCCATCGAGGGCACCTTCCCGGAGAAGCTGAATGCCTGGCTGACCCTCGTCCAGCGCGGCGAGGTCATCAACGCGTACCGCGTCTTCCTCGGCCTGTGGCACGAGGTCGTGGGTGACGAGGCTCGACGCACGCAGCTTCTTGCCCACCTCGTCTTCGCCGGGCTCATCGACGTGCAGGACCGGGTGCTCCACAACCGCTCCTACACGACCGGCCACAAGTCGTACCGGGCGCGCGCCACCGTCCAGCTCGCGCGCATGGTGGGCTGGGAGCACGCGGGAAGCGTGCTCTACGCCGGCGTCCCGGACATGGCGGTGGGCCCGCGCTGGCACTCGACGTACGAGATGGCCTGTCTCGTCGTGCAGAACATCCTGGGGGGCAAGGATCAGGACTTCCTCGGCAACGACGGGGCGCTCAGCCCCGTGGAATCCCTGGCTCTCCTCGAAGCGCTCCTGAGCGGCGAGGAGCCCGGCTACATCGATCTGATCGTGGCGCTCTTGAGATCGGGCAAGGGATTGCGCCAGATCATCGACACCATCCAGCTCGGCTCCGCCCAGCTCATCCTCGAGACGGGGGATCCCAACAGCTACTCCATGCCCCAGCACAGCTACGAGTACTGCAACAACGTGCGGTGGTTCTTCGACAGCTTCGAGCACCCGCACCGGCTCAAGCTCCTCTTCGTGGCCGCGGCCTTCGTGAACCGCTCCGCGCATCACCAGATGCACACGCCGGACAACGGCCCCATCAAGATCGAGTCCCCGCGCGGCGCGGAGACCATGTCGTCCCACGAGCTCCTCCAGCGGCTCGACGACGCCCTCATGGGATTGCGCGCCTTCGAGGCGGTCAACTGGACGGCCGCCTACCTCCAGGCCGGCCACGATCGGGCCGCCCTCGTCGAGACGCTGGCCACGGGCGCCGCCAAGACCGGCAACGATCCCCACAATCAGGAGCTGGGTATCTGCCTGCTCGAGGATTACGCCCACAGCACCGCAAGAGATCGCGATCGGTTGCTCCTCGCTTGCGCCAAGCACACGGCCGGCCACCGGAAGTACGGCGATCACCTGGAAGCGTATCGACGGTTCAGCGAGGCGTTCGCCGTCCGCGCCTAGGCCTCTGTGTGGGCGCAGTAAGGACATGGTTTGCCTTGACTCGCTTCTCGAAATTTTCTAGTCTGCCATTCACTCTCGGTTGATCGTCGGGCGAAGGAAAGATCACTCTTCCGGAGGTCTCCTATGAACGGACGCCGACCTCGGCTGCGCACTTTCGCCCTCCTGACCCTCACGCTCTTAGGGCTCACGGCGCTCGCGGGGATCGGGCCGGCCCGGGCCGACGAAATTACCGACTGGAACGTGATCGCCCTCGAGGTCCTCGCCCTGGGCGGCCAGAACCCGGTGGTCGCGACGCGCGGGATGGCCATGGCCCACCTGGCTGTCCACGATGCGCTCAACGCGATCGACCGGCGCTACGAGCCGTACGTCTACGACGCGCGGTCAGAGCCCGGCGCGGCGCCCGCGGCCGCGGTGGCCGCGGCCATGCGCGTCGTGCTCATCGGGGCCCTGCCGGGTTTCGGCACGCCCGAGCAACACGCCAAGGCGAAGGAGCGCGTGGAGGCTGCCTATGTCGCCGCGCTCGCGAAGATCCCGGAAGGCCGTGCGAGGCAGGACGGGATCGCGGCGGGTCAGGCGGCGGCCTCCGCCATGCTCACGCTTCGGAAAGCCGACGGCGCCATCGCGCAGATGGCATATACGCCGGGCACCCAGCCGGGGCAATGGCGCCCGCACCCGAACCCCGTGCCCGCCAACCCGCCCATCGCCGACGCGAATCTGGCTGCGGGGAACCAGCCCTCCATGCTCCCGCAGTGGGGACACATGACGCCGTTCATCATGCGCGCGCCCTGGCAATTCCGGCTGCGGCCGCCTCCGGCCCTCACGAGCGAGATCTACACGAGGGATTACAACGAGGTGAAGCGGCTCGGGGGCAAGCAGAGCCCCGCACGCACGGCCGCCCAGACCGAGATCGCGCGGTTCTGGTACGAGGGCTCGGTGCAGGGGTGGAACCGCATCGCTCGCCTGGTCGCCGCCCAGCGCAGCCTCGACCGCTGGGAGCATGCCCGCCTCTTCGCCCTCCTGAACGCCGCGATGGCCGACGGGTACATCGCGGGCGCCGACACCCGGTATCTCTATAACTTCTGGCGACCGGTGACGGCCATCCGGGCGGGCGACACCGACGGCAACGACGCTACCGCGGGAGATCCCACCTGGGAGACCTTCATGAACACGCCGGCGCTTCCCGACTATCCCTCCACGCACAGCGTGCTCGGTGGGGCGGCCGCGGTGGTGATGTCTCGCTTCTTCGGCACCGACCAGCTGAGCTTCACCATGACGAGCGGGCCGCCCTTCGCGGGGATCACTCGCTCCTTCAAGAGCTTGAGTGAGGCCCAGGAGGAGAACGGGGACTCGCGCGTGTACTCCGGGATCCACTTCCGCAACTCCACGGTGGCAGGCATCCTCCAGGGTGAGCAGATCGGTCGCCAGGCCTTCGCCCAGTACCTGCAACCGTACCGACCGTAGGAGTCCGTGATGAGCAACATCGAGATGAGCAAGGTCAGGTTGATCTGGTTGGGCATCTGCGTGCTCGTGTGCGCGATGGCCATCGGCGCCGACGCTCAGGATTCTCAGCGGGGCGCCGTCGAGCACTTCATCGGGACGATGGTCCGCCAGACGGCCACCGCGTGCCCGCTCACCAGTCCTGCCGACCAGGCGGCTCTGGATCTCTGCCGCGCGGCGCTCTTCGGGGATTCGGCCTTCCGCAGGGGACTGGCCCCCGTCGTGCTCTGGGGAAGACCGAGCTCGGACGGCCGGCGCCTGAGGGATACGAACCTGACGCAGTTCGCGCCCGACGTCCTGTCGGGCCTGTACATGCCGATGTTCATGTTCACCGGAGAGTACGAGATCGGCTTCGATCCGACGGAGCGGCTCTACCGCGCGCGCGTGCCCGCCTTGTTCCGCAACGCGCTGGATCCCGGCCAGTATCCGTACCCGTTCTGGCACGACGCCAAGAAATGGGCCGACTATCAGGTGGCCAACGAGCTGACGTTCTGGATCGATCCCGCCAAGGTCAAGGTGGTGATCATGCAGTTCTCCGCCAAGGGCAAGCCGGACCCCAAGCTGACGAGCGCGCCGTACGCCCAGCCGGCCTTCGACGGCAAGTGGATGTGGACGGATGCCAAGGGGCAGATCCAGCCCCAACCGACGCTCTTCGTGGGCCTCATGCGCAGCACCAACCCGTACCTCGGCCAGCTCGACAGCACGTTCAGAGAGCTCGCCGGCGAGCTGCGCAAGGGTAGTTGCCACGAATGTCACTCGCCCGACAACTATACGGGGATGAAGCGGCTCGTCCTGATGCAGACGCCCGCGCATGCGGCGGGCGAGATCAAGCGCATCATGCGCGCGGTGCGCGAGGACAAGATGCCGCTCGACGACACGGGGATCTACAAGGAGATGGATCCCGCCGTCAAGGCGGCCCTGCTCAAGTACGGCGCGGCGTTCGAGTCGACGGTCGACGCCGCCCGCGACTGGGAGGCCAGGAATCCGTGATTGCCGTGCACGACTTGTGGCAAAGGGAGGATCGATCATGAAACGAAACGCTCGAGTCCTCGGTATCGCCGTCGCGACCCTTGGAGCGGTTGCGTGTCTGTTGGGCATTACCCTCGCTCAACCCGCGGCCAATGAGGTCGTGCAGTGGAACGAGACCACGATGAAGGCCATCGAGGCGAATGGACAGAACCCCCCCCAGTCGACCCGCACGCTTACCATGGTGCATGGCGCGGTTCACGACGCTCTGAACGCGATCAACCGCCGCTACGATGCCTACTACTTCGAGGGCCCGGCTGACGCCGCCGCCTCACCGGACGCGGCGGTCGCCTCGGCGGCTCACACGGTGCTGGTGGGCGTGGTGAGCAGCTTCGGCTCGCCCGCTCAGAGGGGCGCAGCGCTTGCCCTCGTGGAGCAGGCATACACGACATCGCTTGCCCGCGTCACCGACGCTCCCGCCCGGAACAAGGGGGTGGCGGTCGGCCGGGCCGCGGGGGCGGCGATGCTGACTCTCCGCAAG
>QHSC01000275.1 GCA_003220345.1 Candidatus Rokuibacteriota bacterium
GGGCGACGCCTCCCGCGAGCCGTCCGATGGCTTCCATCTTCTGGGCCTGGCGAAGCTGAGCCTCCCTGTCGTGCAACGCGCGCGCGGCCGACTCCATCTCGGCGCGGGCCCGCTTCTCGCCCTCGAAGGCGCGGGCATTGGCGATGGCGATGGCCGCGTGGTCGGAGAGGCGCTTGAGGATGGCCTCGTCATGGTCCGTGAAAGCCCGCGCGCTTCGCTGGTCGACGTAGAGGAGCCCTTCGACGCGGCCCTCGATGCAGATGGGCACGACCATGGCGGCCCGGGCCGACTCGGCATTGGCGACCTCGTGGAAGGCGGAAGACACGCGGGGATCGTTGAGATAGTCCTCGGTACGGAAAGGGCGTCCGGTCTCGAAGGCTACTCCGCCCGCTCCCACTCCGGGGACCACGCGCAGGTCGCGCCAGCCCTCGTACCTGGCCTCGGGCCAGTAGCAGAAGCGCATAGCACCTTGGGCATCTTCGCCGTCGCGAAGGGCGATGCGGGCGAGGTCGGCGCCGCAGAGCTCACGGGCGCCCTCGCCCACGCGCTGGAGCGCCGTGTCCAGATCGAGGACGGCGGAGAAGCTCCGCGCGACATCGTCCAGGACCTCGGCCTCGCGCCGTCGCTGTTCAGCCTCGCCGTAGAGCCGTGCGTTCTCGAGGGCGAGGGCAGCCTGATCGGCGAAGACCTCCAGGATGCTGATATCGGTCTTGGTGAACACGCGCCCGAGCTTGTCGGCAATGATGAGAGACCCGGTGATCTCGCCCTTGACCCTGAGGGGAACACCCAAGAGCGCGCGGGCGCCGGCGAGCTCGAGCCCGCGGCGGTATTGCTCCGGCATTCGGATCGAGGGGTCGGCCAGGACGTCGGGCACCCAGACCGGTCGGCCCTCGTCAGTGGCCTGGCCCGCCACACCGGTCCCCGCGGGGAACGTTCCCTCGCCGTGGGCACCGGGGGGGAGAGTGCCACCCCAGGCGACCGACTTGAGCGATCCGTCCGGCAGCCTACGCCACAGGCGGGAAAACGAGCCGCCAAGAAGGGCGAGCACTCCGTTGACGATGCGAGCCCCGACCTCGGCCTCGTCGAGGCTCTCGGTCAGACCGCGCGCAATGGCGGCCAGGGCCTCGGCCTCCCGCCGGCGCTGCTCCGCCTCGCCGAAGAGCCGCGCGTTCTTGATGGCGAGCGCAGCGTGGGCGGCGAAGAGTCCGATGTCCTCTCGCTCCTCCTCCGTGGGCGCGGCCCCGGTGGGAAGCGAGACGTTGAGAACGCCGAGCACCTCGTCCCCATCGGTGAGCGGAACGACGTATAGCACCGTCAGGTTCTGGTCCAGGTACCAGTCCTTGTCCACGAAGCGCGGGTCGCTGCGCACATCCAGGATGAGCAGTGGTTGGCGGGTGCTCGCGACGACCTCGTTGAGACCGACACCGAAAGGAATGACCGCGGGTCGGCCGGCCATGATCCCCGGGGCCTGGGCCAAGCGATATCCGCCTGCCTCCCGGTCGACGAGCCGCACGAAGCACATACCTCGAGAACACCCGCGATGGCTCGAAGCACCGAGGCAAAGTGGCGGTGCCGGCCGTCACCTGCCCTGGACTCTGCCCTTGCCTGATTGGTCACGGACTCCATCGACATGGTCATCGGCAGTCGCGGGGCAGATTCGGAGGCCGAGCGTGACGCTAAGTGCTTATCGGGCGAGTAAAATCCGCGCGGCGCGGGCAATGCCGGCGGCGTCGATTCCGTAGTGGGCGTAGAGGTCGGATCGGGCGCCCGATTGGCCGAAGTGATCGACCCCGAGGGGGATCTGGGGCACGCCGAGCGCCGAGCCCAGGAAGGCGAGGCCGTGGGAATGCCCATCCAGCACCGAGACGATGGGCACGCCCTCCTCCTCGGAGCTGACGAGCTGCTCGAGATACGGACGCGACTCGCGCAGGCCCCGGTAGAGCCGGTCCGGGCTCGTCACTACGAAGAGGCTCGCGAGGATCCCCTCGGCGCGCAGGAGCCGGGCCGCCTCCACAGCCTCCGGCACCATGACGCCAACCGCGAAGAGGCTCACGGCATTGTCCTCGGGATCCCAGCCCGGCTCGGCGCGGGCGTCGATGAGCCGGTAGCCGCCGCGAAGGACCCGCGCGCGGTACTCCTCGCTCGCCGCGGGCGCCAGGGATTGCGCGACCGGCTTGGTGGAGAGCCGGAGGTAGAGGCTCTCGCCTCGCTCCCCGTCCAGGAGGCCGCGCAGCCCGTCGAGCAGCACCCACTCGACTTCGAGCGCGAAGGCGGGCTCGTAGTAGGCGAGCGCGGGCAGGGCGATGCCGATGCCCGGCGTGATCACCGACTGGTGGGCCCCGCCCTCGGGCGAGAGACTCACCCCCGACGGCGTGGCCGCCACGATGAAGCGGCCCCCCGCGTAGAGGGCGTGGTAGAGAGCGTCGAGCCCCCGCGTGACGAAGGGGTCGTACAGGGTGCCGATGGGAAAGAGCGGCACGCCCGTCAGCTCCGTCGCGAGACCGAAGGCGCCCAGGGCCAGGAAGAGGTTGTGCTCGGCGATGCCCAGCTCGATGTGCCGGCCGCGGGGGGACTCGCGCCAGGGAACGGCCTGGGGCACGTCTGCGAAGAAGTCGGGTCGCGCCGTCGGCGAGTAGACGCCCGTGCGGGTGATCCACGCGCCGAGATGGGTGGTCACCGCCACATCGGCCGAGAGGGTGACGACGTGCGCGCCCACGGGCAGTCGCGCGAGCCGGGACAGGGCGCGGCCGAACGCCTCCTGGCTCGAGGACGTCTCCGGGTAGCTCTCCTCGAGCGTCTCGGGCAGTTCTGGCGCCTCCACGCGACGAGCCGGCGACCGGAAGGGCGCGGGGCGCGCACGGATCCATTTGCCCTCGGGGCTCGAATCCGGGAAGCGCTCCCACTCCGCGCCCGACTCGATCCCGAGCGAGTCGCGAAGCGACTCCATCTGGGTCGCCGTCAGGAGCGCGCCGTGATTCATGGGATCCCCCGCCATGGGCAATCCCCAGCCCTTGATCGTCTGGGCCAGCACCACGCACGGCTGCCCGGCGTGTCGCCTCGCCTCCGCGAAGGCCTCCAGGATCTTGACGATGTCGTGGCCGCCCACGTCGGCGACCGTGGCCTGGAGCGCTTCGTCCGAGAGATGCGCGAAGGCCCGGTCGATCTCGGCGGAGAGCTGTCCATCCCGCAGGGTCGCCAGGGTCTTGCGGACCGCCCCCGCCGGCTTGCGCAGGAGCGCCTGAAACTCCGCGTTGGACATCGTCTCGAGCCGCTCGCGGAGGCGCTCGCTTCCGGGCTTTCCGAGCAGAGCTTCGAGACGGCGTCCCCAGCGCAGCTCGATCACATGCCAGCCCGCAGCGTCGAACCACCGGGCGAGCTGGCGCGGCCGGCTGTCGGGCGTGATGCGATCGAGGCTCTGGCGATTGATGTCCACCATCCACAGGACGTTACCGAGCGCGCCGAGCGGCTCCTCGAGGAGAGCTTCCCAGACGTTGCCCTCGTCGAGCTCCGCATCTCCCACCACCGCGACGAAGCGCTCGGGCGAGCGTGTCTCCCAGTGGTCCTCGACATAGCGTGAGGCGAGGGCGCCGAAGAGCGTGCTCGCCGCGCCGAGGCCCATCGAGCCCGTCGAGAGATCCACGATGGCCGGGTTCTTGCGACGGCTCGGATACGCTTGCAGCCCGCCGAACACACGCAGGCTCCTGAGATCCTCTGCGGAGAGACGCCCGCGCAGGTACTCGATGGCGTAGAAGGCCGGCGAGCCGTGGGCCTTGGTGGCGACCACGTCGCCCGACCGGAGCTCGGCGAAGTAGAGCGCGGTCATGAGGCTGACCACGGAGGCCGAGGAGGCCTGATGACCACCGATCTTGGTCCCATCGGGGTTGGGTCGCGAGTTGGCGTGATGGACCATCAGGGTGGAGAGCCAGAGCACACGGCGCTGGATCTGCTCGAGCAGGGCGGGGTCGGGAGGGGGCGCGGGCTCGTCGCTCATGGATTCATTACCTTAGCGCATTCCACGGCGTCTGGTATGGTAACGACGCCCGTGGACTTCTTTTCCCTTCCCGCCCTCGGCGCGCTCTGCGCGCTGGGATCCGGACTGACGTGGGCGGTGACGAGCCTGCTCGTCCGGACCGTGTCCCCGCCCCTGAGCTCGGTGACGGCAAGCGCCATCCGCGCGCTCCTGGGCGGAAGCCTCCTCCTCGCCTGGGTGCTTGTCACGGGCGGCGTGGGCCGTCTCACCTCGATGGGGGAGAGCAACTTCCTCATGCTCGTGGTCTCGATCGTCCTCGCCATCGCCATCGGCGACGTGCTCTTCTTCGAGAGCCTGCGCTTCCTCGGCCTGGCGCGGGCCATGACCGTGTCCATGATCTATCCGCTCATGAGCGCGGTGATGGCGGCTATCCTCCTCGGCGAGCCGCTGACCGCGCGCCTTGGCGTCGGCTCGCTCGTGACCGTCCTGGGACTTGCCCTCATCGTGCGCGCGCGCTCAGGCGCGCCGCCGCGCGAGGAGCGCTTCGCGCTCGGGCTCGCGGCCGCGATTGCCGCGGCCCTGGCCTGGGCGGGATCGCTCCTAGTCCTCAAGCCCGCCATGGGGACGCTCGATCCCGTCACCGCACAGGCGGTGCGTCTGCCCCTGGCCGGGGTCGTGCTTCTGGCCACGCCGTGGGGCTGGGAAGCCCCTCGCCACGTGCGAGCGGCCGATGGCCGTCGCTGCGGTGCTCTCCTCGACCGCGCCCCTCTTCGCCTTGCCGCTCGGGCTCATCTTCCTACGCGAGCGCGTGACGGGAAGCGCGGTGGCCGGCACGGTGATTACCCTGGTCGGCCTGGCGATCTTGCAGCTCTAGGAAGGTCCTGCTGAGTGGTTGCTACCGTTCGGGGCCTGGTCGAATGACGGGCCTATG
>QHSC01000010.1 GCA_003220345.1 Candidatus Rokuibacteriota bacterium
AGCTTCGTGAACATGAGTTCATGGGCAGAGCGGGGAGGGTGGAGCTGGGAGGGGCCGGGTGGCGGGTAGGCGTCGGGAGCGAATCCGACGAGCCGTAGCGCGCCCCGAAGCGCAGGGCGCCTCCGCCGCGCGAGTCGACCCTGCGAAGCAGGGGCGGCGAGCGACCCCCGTCTCGGGGGATGGGGGGCCAGGCGGAGGCGCCCGAGCGAGGTGGCGCGCGAGGCGAGGAGGTTGAGCGGACGACGGCTACCCGCCGCCCGGCTCCTCCCAGCTCCACCCGTTTGAAGGTCGCCGAGAGACTACAACGAGATGCGGCGGCGGGACATGGCGCGGTCCCATTTGGTGGCGTAGGCGTCGTCGAAGATGATGCCTGCCTCGGCGGCGGCGATGAACCAGTAGCCGCCCTTGATCTCCGTCTCGAGCTGGTCGGGGGCCCAGCCCGCGTGGCCGAGCGTGAAGACCGACCGCTTGGGCCCGCGCCCGGCGGCCATGGCCTGCAGAATGTCCGGATGAAAGGTGACGGCGACCTCGCTGCCAACGCGGAACGTGTCGGAGGCGGCGTACTCGGGGCTGTGCAGGACGAAGATGCGCGTGGGCTCGACGGGACCGCCCACGTGCAGGCGCACCGAGCCCGCGGCGCCTTTCGGGTCCATGCCCGCCTGCTCGAGCAGCGTGGCGAGCGGCGCGTCCGCGAGCGGACGATTGAGCACGAGACCCATGGCGCCCTTGGCGTCGTGGCGGATCATAAAGATCACCGTGCGGATGAAGCGAGGATCCTTCAGGTCGTCGGTGGCGATCAGGAGCTGGCCGGTGAGATAGGCGCCTTGCGCGCGCGCGGAGGGCAGAGGGGCCGGCACCGCCGCCAGCACAAGGGCGCCGGCAAGGACGCCGACGGCGATCCAAGGTGACCGGGCGCGAGGCAGACCGAGCATCCGTGGCACAGTATAGTCGATGGTCTGGCCCACCGCGCTGCGCGCCTTCCGATATCGTGATTTCCGTCTCTTCTGGACGGGGCAGCTCGTCTCGCTCGTGGGCAGCTGGATGCAGAGTGTCGGGCAGGCCTGGATCGTCCTCGAGCTGACCCACTCGCCGTTCAAGCTCGGGGTGATCAGCGCGCTCCAGTTCGGCCCCATGCTCTTCCTGTCCTTCCTCTCCGGCGCGCTCGCCGATCGCGTCCGCAAGCGACGCCTTCTCCTGCTGACACAGAGCGCGCTCATGCTTCAGGCCTTCGCGCTGGCCACCCTCGACCGCACGGGACAGATCCAGTACTGGCACGTCGCCGTGCTGGCCACCCTCTACGGCATCGCCAACACGCTCGACCTGCCCGCCCGACAGTCCTTCGTGGTGGAGATCGTGGGCAAGCACGATCTCATCAACGCCATCGCACTCAACTCCGCCGTGTTCAACGGCGCGCGGGTGGTGGGACCGGCTGTAGCCGGGCTGCTCGTGGCGCGCTACGGAGTGGGGATCGCGTTCCTGCTCAACGGACTGAGCTTCATCGCCGTGATCGCGGCCTTGCTCGCCATCCGGACCGAAGGAGAGCCGCGGCCGAGATCGGGCGACACCCTGGGGCAGGAAATCCTGCAGGGTATCCGCTACGCCTGGGAGACACCGCTGATCGCGCTTGTCCTCTCCCTCTTGCTCGTCATGAGCCTGTTCGTCATCAACTTCGGGGTGCTCGTGCCGCTGATCGCGCGCGACGTGTTGCACGAAGGCGCCCACGGCTTCGGTCTTCTCATGGCCTCTCTTGGGATCGGGGCGGTGACGGGAGCCGTGGCATTGGCCCTCGGCGGGCGTGGACGGGCGCCGGTGTGGCTGCTCGCGGGCACGGCGCTCGTCGCGGCCGCCGGCGTGGGCGGGCTGGGCGCCGTGCGCCAGTTCTGGGTAGCGGCCGCGCTTCTCGCGGTGGAGGGATTCGTCATGATCGTGTTCATGGCCAGCTCCAACACGACGATGCAGGTGACGGTGCCCGACGCACTCCGTGGCCGCCTGATGGGTGTCTATGCCTTCGTCTTCGTGGGGATGACTCCGTTCGGCGCGCTCCTGATCGGGACGGTGGCCGAGCGCTGGGGCGTGCCGGCCGCCTGCATGGTGGGAGGTGGCTGCGGGGCCGCGTCCGTGCTCGCGCTGACCCTCGCGTGCGGCCGCCGAGCTTCGTAGCAGGCTGCTGAAAAGGGCCCATCTGCTTCGTTGTCGCCCTCAGCCGCACGCTCAACGTACAGAGAGTACGCCTCGCGTGCGGCCATCGGGCGACGCCTCGCATCTGGACCCTTTTGAGCAGCCTGCGAAACGACAGCCGTTGGGCCTGGGCTAAGCATGACGCGGCGGGTATAATTCAGCCTCCGAGAGGAGCGACCCGCATGGCCGGCGAGACGACGCTGACGTCCGACACGATCGAGGTGCGCGAGACCCATCGCTTCGACATCGCTGCCCTCGAGCGATATCTGTCTCCGCGCATTCCCGGGTTCGGCGGGCCGGTGACGGTTCGCCAGTTCCAGGGCGGGCAGTCGAATCCCACGTATTACCTCGGGACCCGCGACCGCGAGTACGTGCTCCGGCGCAAGCCTCCGGGCAAGCTCCTGCCCTCCGCGCACGCCGTCGACCGCGAGTATCGGATCCTCACGGCGCTCGGACGAACCGATGTTCCCGTGCCGAAGACCTATGTCCTCTGCGAAGACGCCGAGGTCATCGGCACAGCCTTCTATGTGATGGACTGGGTGCGCGGGCGCATCATGGTGGATCCGCTCCTGCCCGGACTGACCCCGCCCGAGCGGTCGGCCATCTATGATTCGATGAACGACGTGCTGGCGCGGCTGCACCGCGTGGACTGGCAGGGGCTCGGGCTGGCGGATTTCGGAAGGCCGGGCAACTACTTCGCGCGGCAATTCCATCGCTGGAGCCAGCAGTATCGCGCCTCCGAGACGGAGCGCATCGAGGCGATGGAGCGGTTCATGGAGTGGCTACCCGATCACATTCCGTCCGACGACCTGACCACTATCGTCCACGGCGACTTCCGGCTGGGCAACGTCATCATCCACCCGTCGGAACCTCGTGTCGTCGCCGTGCTCGACTGGGAGATCTCGACCCTCGGCCACCCCCTGGCCGATCTCGCGTACAACGCCATGTCCTATCACCTCGAGCCCGACATCCTGGGCGGCGTCCTCGGGCAGGATCTCAAGGCGCTCGGCATCCCCACGGAAGAAGAGTATCTCGCCGCGTATTGTCGCCGCACGGGCCGCGACGACATTCCCGACTGGAGCTTCTACGTCGCCTTCTCGATGTTCCGCCTCGCCGCCATCGCGCAGGGCATCATGGGGCGCGTGATCGCGGGGACGGCCAACGACGCCAATGCCCGCGCCCGCGGCGAGCGCGCGCGCCCGATGGCCGAGGCGGGCTGGCGCCTGGTCGAGCAGCGGGCCCCCTGATCTCTTTCCCGGAGGACACGCGATGATCGAGCAACGAGCATTCGGACGGACCGGTCACCGGAGCACGGTGACGCTCTTCGGGGCGGCGGCGCTGGCCCAGGCCAGCCAGGGAGACGCGGACCGCGCGCTCGAGGTGCTGCTCCGCCACGGCGTCAACCACATCGACACGGCGGCGCGGTACGGAGACTCCGAGCTTCGCATCGGCCCCTGGATGGCCCGTCACCGGAAGGACTTCTTCCTCGCCACCAAGACGGGCTCCCGCACCGCCACCGAAGCCCGCGCGGACATCCACCGCTCGCTCGAGCGGCTGCGCGTCGATCACGTCGACATGATCCAGCTCCACTCCCTGGGCCATCCGGACGACTGGGACCAGGCCATGGGACCGGGCGGCGCCCTGGAGGCGGCGGTGGAGGCGCGCGCGCAGGGGCTCGTCCGCTTCATCGGCGTCACCGGGCACGGCTGGACGATCGCCGCCATGCATCGACGCAGCCTGGCGCGCTTCGACTTCGATTCCGTGCTCTTGCCCTTCAACTTCTTCTTCGCGCAGAACGAGCGCTACCGGCGGAGCTTCGAAGAGGTGCTGACGATCTGCCGGGAGCGGAACGTGGCTGTGCAGATCATCAAGACGATCGCGCGCGGCCCGTGGGCGACCACGGACCGGACGCACACGACGTGGTATCAGCCGCTGGAGGCCCAGGCGGACATCGACCGGGCCATTCACTGGATCCTCGGCCTGCCGGAGATCTTCGTCAACACCGCCGGCGACCTCGCGCTCCTCCCGAAGATCCTGGACGCGGCCAGCCGCTTCGAGCATCCGACGCCGGAGGCGGAGATGGCGGCCATGCTCGGCTCGACCAAGATGACGTCGCTGTTCGGGCTCCCCGCGTGACGAGAGGGGAAAGACTGCCCATGCGAGTCCTGATCGCGATCGTGGTGGTGGCCCTGGTGGGCGTGCTCGGCGCCACGGAGGAGGCGTCAGCCCAGGGGCCCGTGCGCATCGGCTTCATCTCGCCGCTGTCCGGGGCCATCGCTCAGGCCGGCAAGGACATGTACAGCGGCTGCGAGCTCTACTGGGAGGAGACGGGCTGGCAGCTCGCCGGTCGCAAGCTCGAGGTCATCCTGGAAGACAACGAAGGCGTGCCCGCCACCGCGGTGACCAAGGCCCGCAAGCTGGTGGAGTCGGATCGCGTCCACATGCTCGCGGGCGTGATCCTCTCGAACGTTGCCTATGCGCTCGTGCCCTACATCGAGGCCCAGGGCATCCCGACCATCTATCCGATCAATTCCGCCGACGACCTGACCCAGCGCAAGCGCCCCAAGTGGCTCATCCGCACCGGCTTCTCGGCGGGGGGCAACATGCATCCCTTCGGGGAGTACGCGGCGCGCGTGCTCGGCTACAAGAAGATCGCCATCGTCTCGCTCGACTACGCCTTCGGCTGGGAGATCGCGGGAGGCTTTCACAAGACCTTCGAGGACAACGGCGGCCAGATCATCCAGAAGGTGTGGATCCCCCTCAACGTGCAGGACTACGCGCCCTACCTCGCCCAGATCCGGAAGGACGCGGATGCCGTGTTCGTGCTCGCCCTCGGGCGGTGGACCCTGCTCTTCGCCAAGCAGTGGGCCACGAGCGGGCTCAAGGATCGCATCCCGCTCATCGCGGGCGGCACCTACACGGACGAGCACGTCCTGCCCGAGCTGGGCGACGAGTCCATCGGAGTGATCAGCGCCCATCACTACTCGGCTGCCCTCGACACGCCGGCGAACCGGCGCTTCCGCGCCGCCTTCGAGAAGAAGAACAATCGTCTGCCGTCGTTCTACTCGGAGAACTGCTACACGGGCGCGCGCGTGGTGGCGGAGGCGGCCAAGGCGGTGGGCGGCCGCCTCGAGGACCGCGCGGCGTTCATGGCCGCCCTCCGCGCCGTCGAGATCGGGGATGCGCCCCGCGGGCCGATCAAGATGGATCCCTACGGCAATCCTACCCAGAACATCTACATCCGGAAGGTGGAGCGGGTAGGGGGCAAGCTGCAGAACACCGTCATCTACACCTACCCGGCGGTGAGCCAGTTCTGGAAGTACAGCCCGGAGGAGTTCCTGAAGCAGCCTGTCTACTCGCGGGATTTCCCGCCGTGCCGTCATTGCTGATGCCCTTCGGAGGAGCCATGTCAAAGACGACCGTCTGCATTGTCCTCACGCTGATCCTGTCCGGCCTCGCGATGGGTGGAACCGCCATCGCGCCCCCGCCCGCGGTGGCCCAGGCGAAGCCCATCGTGTGGAACCTGCCCACGGTGGCGGCGCCGATGTACTACCACACCGTCAATTACAACGCGTGGGCGGCCAGGGTGAAGGAGAAGTCGCAGGGCCGGCTGGAGATCCGCGTCCACCCCGCCTCCTCGCTCTACCCGGGCCCGGAGCTGATCCCCGCCGTCCTCGACGGCCGCTCGGAGATCGGCACCGTGCTCGCCTCGTACCTGACCGACGTGCTCCTGGAGATGGGCCCTCTCGAGCTGCCCTTCATGACGAGCGGCATCGAGGAGCACAAGAAGGCGGCCTTCCAGCTTCGGCCCTTCTACACGGAGATGCTCGCCCGCAAGGGCCTCAAGCTCCTCGCCATCAGCACGTGGCCGTCGCAGCAGATCTTCTCCTCGGTGCCCATCCGGACGGTGGCGGACTGGAAGGGCAAGAAGATCCGCGTCTACGGCGCCGACTCCGCCAACGCCGCGCGCCTGCTGGGGGCGGCGCCCGTCAACATCGCCTTCGGCGAGGTGTATTCCGCCCTCGAGAAGAAGACGGTGGACGGCGCCATGACCTCGGCCACCAACGCCGAGCCCATGAAGTTCTTCGAGGTGGCGAAGTATCTGGACTACTGGTACCTGGCGGGGGCTGCTCAAGAATGGCTGGTGGCCAACCAGAAGGCGTGGGACGCTCTGCCCAAGGATCTGCAGCAGGTCGTGCTGGACTCGATGAAGGACGTCAATCTCGAGGAGAAAGAATGGCAGGACGCCACGGCCGCCGACGAGAAGGTCCGCAAGCGTCTGCCCGAGCTGGGAATGACCGTCATCGAGCCGTCCAAGGAAGAGATGTACAAGGCGCGCAAGATCGCCAAGGGCGCCTGGGACATCTGGCTCCAGCGCACGGGCGCCGACGGCAAGCGCGCGCTCGAGCTCGCCCTCAAGGCCCTCGGACGCTGACCGCCGGCGCGGTGAAGTAATGAGCACGGAATACATTCGCACGCTCTACCAGTACAGCGCGTGGGCGAACGGGCGCATCCTGGACACGGCGGCCGGCCTCGCCCCCGGGCAGCTCACCGAGGGCGCCGGCGCGAGCTACGGCTCCGTGCGCGACACCCTCGTGCACACCATGAGCGCCCAGTGGATCTGGCTCCAGCGCTGGAAGGGCGTCTCCCCGCGCGCCATGCTCAGCGCCGGCGTTTTTCCCGATCTGGGCGCCATACGGACGCACTGGGCCGCCCTCGAGCGGGAGACGCGGGACTTCGTGGAGGGATTGGATGAGGCCCAGCTCGCGCGGGTGCTCAGCTACACGAACACCAGGGGCCAGGAATGGGCCTATCCCCTCTGGCAGATGCTGATCCATCAGGTCAATCACGCGACCCAGCACCGCAGCGAGGCGGCCCTGCTCCTCACGCAGATGGGCCACTCTCCCGGCGACCTCGATCTGCTCGTGTACATGGACGCCGTGAACGCGCGGAAGGACACGCCCGCTCCGCGAAGCGCCTGACCCGTCCCCGCTCGCCTCACCCGCCGGCCCCCCGCACATCGGCCTTGACAGCCCCGCCATCCTTGTTGAATACTTATGTCGTATCATGAATATAAATTCTATCAGCCTGGTCCGGCGGCGCCGCGCGGCGATCCTCGAGCTGGTGCGGGAGCACGCCGTGCACTCGCAGGAAGCGCTCCAGCAGCTCCTGCGCCGGCGGGGCTTCACCGTCGCCCAGCCGACCCTGTCCCGCGATCTCAAGGACCTGGGACTGGCGCGGACGCCCACGGGCTATGCTGCCTCCGCGCCGCCGTCCTCGTTCGTGCCGGGGGCGCGCCGGGAGGCGGCCCTTGACCGGGCCCTCGCGCATTCCGTCCTGGCCGCGCAGGCGGCGGGGACCCTGGTGGTCGTCAAGACGCCCCCCGGGGAGGCGCATCCGGTGGCCCGGGCCGTGGACGAGAGCGGGCTGCCCGGCGTGGTGGGGACGATCGCGGGAGACGACACGGTCTTCATCGCCACGCCGAGCCCGGCCGCCGCCCTCAAGGTCGAGCGCCGGCTGCGTGTCCCGCTGTCCGCCATCCGTCAGACGCGGCGCGCGCGCGCCTGAGCGCGCCGACCCACGAGGAGAACGATCCCATGCTCCACGAATGCCGCCCCGCCGAGGTGTCGATCATCACCGACCCGTCGCGGCTCGACCTCGACGTGATCTACGGGTTCCTCTCGCGGTCCTCGTACTGGGCCGCGGGGATCCCGCGTGACCTGGTGGCCCGCGCCCTCCGCCATTCCACCTGCTTCGGCGCCTTCGACGGAAACGAGCAGGTGGGCTTTGCCCGCGTGATCTCGGACCACGCCACCTTCGCCTATGTCTGCGATGTCTTCGTGCTCGATTCCCATCGGGGCCGCGGCGTGGGCAAGCAGCTCATGGCCGCCGTCAAGTCGCATCCCGACCTCCAGGGCCTCCGGCGCTGGGTCCTCTTCACGCGGGACGCCCATGAGCTCTACCGCCAGTTCGGCTTCAGCGAGGCGCGCCATCCGGATCGGCTGATGGAGATCCTGAGCGGCCCATACCCGGCCGCAGCGGCGGCACGAGAGGGAGAGCCCACGGCATGAGCCATGACCTCCGGCGGATCATGAAGGTGGCCGATCGTCCCCCCCTCGTCATGGTCGAGGGCAAGGGATCCTGGCTCTGGGACAGCGAGGGGAGGAAGTACCTCGATTTCGTGCAGGGCTGGGCCGTGAACTGCCTCGGCCATTCGCCCGACATCATCCTCGACGCGCTGAACGATCAGGCCCGGCGACTCCTCAACTGTAGCCCCGCGTACTACAACGAGCCCATGGCCCGGCTGGCCACGCTCATCGCGGACAGCACGGGGCTCGACGAGGTCTTCCTGTGCAACAGCGGCGCGGAGGCCAACGAGGGCGCCATCAAGCTGGCCCGGAAGTGGGGAAGCCGGCATCGGGGCGGCGCCTTCGAGATCGTCACCATGGAGCACGGATTCCACGGGCGGACGCTGGCGACCATGGCCGCGTCCGGAAAGCCGGGCTGGGATACCTTGTTCCAGCCGAAGGTACCCGGCTTCCCGAAAGTGCCGCTGGGCGATCTCGAGGCGGTGCGCAAAGCCGTCACGCCCGAGACCGTGGCCGTCATGCTGGAGCCCATCCAGGGCGAAGCCGGAGTCTTCGTGGCCGCCGACGACTGGCTGCGTGATCTGCGGAAGCTGACGAGGGACCTGGGCATCCTCTTGATCCTCGACGAGATCCAGACGGGGATCGGGCGAACGGGGCGCATGTACGGATACGAGCACGCCGGCATCGAGCCGGACATCGTGACGCTCGGCAAGGGCCTCGGGGGCGGCACCCCCATCGCCGCGCTGGTCGCGTCCGCGGGCGCCAGCGTCTTCGAGTATGGCGATCAGGGCGGCACCTTCAACGGCAACGCGCTCATGGCCGCGGTCGGGTGCGCCGTCGTGACGGCCGTGCGGGCCCCGGGCTTCCTGGATTCTGTCGCCACGAGCGGCCGCTATCTCGCCGAACGGCTGGGCGTGCTCGCAGCAGAGCTCGGCCATGGCGAGGTCCGGGGCCGCGGGCTCCTCGTGGCCCTCCAGCTGCAAGGGCGCGACGCCACGAAGGTCGCGCGAGCCGCCCTCGATCGCGGGCTGCTCATCAATGCTCCGCGCCCCGACACGCTGCGCTTCATGCCGTCGCTGACCGTGTCACGCGACGAGATCGACGGGATGCTCGAGCGGCTCCGGCTGAGTCTCGACTCCGCTACTTGATGTAGTAGCCCGAGATCCTCCACAAGCCGTCTTTGTCGAGCATGGGCGTGATGGTCTCGACGGCGGCGGCCTTGTTCTCGAAGGCCGTCTCGTACTGGATGACGACGTATTCCCCGTCGGGCGCGCCGGGCAGGGTGCGGGCGAAGGTGGCGGACTTGAGGGTGCGCGACTTCAAGGCGCCCAGCGGGGCGCGCGTGGCGCGAATCGCCTTCTCCCAGTCCGCCTTCGTGATCGCCGTCTTGAAGAGTGTCGAGGCGCCATTCCAGCTTTCCGCGTACTTCCCGCTGTCCGTCAGGGCCAGCCATGCCTTGGCCGAGACCTGCGCCTTGGGGACGGCATCGGATTCGGCGGCGTGGGCGGGGAAGCCGCCGAGAACGAGGATCGCGATGAGCACGGGGTAGGCGTATGTCACGGGTGGCTCCTTTGCGGAAAGGATAGCCCGTCGACCGGCCGGAGCCCAAGATTTGGCGCGGACCGGTTTGACCCTTGGCCACCTATCTGGCACGATTTGCGCCGTAGCCGCTGGGTGTTCCGCCGCGGCTCGGTGAAGGAGCGTCATGAAGCCATTCGTGATCAACCGCTACGGCCGCATCGTCTTCCCCTTCAACTTCTTCCCGGAGCTGGATTTCTCCACCTTCCAGACGCTCGATCAGTTCGCCGCCGTCATCAAGCGTGACTTCGAGGAGAAGGCGCCCACGGAGATCGACATCCTCGCCCGTGTGGAGTCGCGCGGCTACAAGGGGCGCTTCGATCTCCTCCGTGACCTCGCCCTGCACCTCTTCTGGGTCAACCGCTACGCCATGACCATGTACGAGAAGCGCCCGACGCGCTGGCGGGACGTCGCCCGCCACCGCGACGATCTCTTCCTGCCCGTGTTCGCGGTTCGGGACGGCACCGAGACGACCACGGCCATCGAGAGCGCCTATCGTGCCCTGCCCGCCACCTGGGACGAGGGGACGGAGGACAAGATCTGCCGGGTCGTCCTCGATCTCTTCCGCCACAAGAAGGGTGCGGGAGCCGAGCTGCCCGCGATCAAGCCCACGGTGGGCGAGCTCCTCGCCCGTCCCAAGAGCCTGACCTACCACCTGCTCGCCCACAATCCGGACTATCCGGGATACGGCCACGACGACATCATCGAGTTCGCCCATGCCGTGCCGGAGCTGGAGGCGCTCATGCGGCAGGCCATGGTCCTCCACAACCAGTATCGATGGGATCGCGCCAAAACGACGATGTCATGCACTTCATCCGCCGCGTCAAGGGCGTCCAGCGCGTGCGCCCGCGCCGGAGCGCGCCCGCCCCCTCCTGCCGGCCCCTGCGCCCCTATGCCCCGGTGGATGTCCGCGCGCGCTTCACGGTCATGCCTCGCATCGAGGCCGTGGCCGTGTACAAGGGCGAGCGCCCCTGCACGAACGACGACCTCGTCCGCAACGCCGCCTATTGCTGGTCGCCCATGACCGTGGAGGAGATCCGCCACAAGACCGGGATCGAGCAGCGGCTCTACACCGAGCTCGACCTGGACCAGATGGCCCTCCTGGCGGCCCAGCGGGCCCTGGAGAAGTCGGGGCGACGGGCCGAGGAGATCGGCGCCGTCCTCTTCTGCTCGTGCACGAGCGTCAAGATGATGCCGTCCCTGGCGACCTGGCTGTCCGGCCAGCTCGGCATGTTCCAGACCCACGCCTCGTGCGACATCGTGGCCGCGTGCGCCGGGCTGCCCTACGGGCTCAGCGAGGCCGTGCGGCTCCTGCAGGAAGTGGAGCGGCCCGTCCTCGTCGTGTGCGGGGAGAAGTTCTCCGACAAGATCGGAACCGTGCGCACCTCTCGGATGATCTTCGGCGACGGCGCCGCCGCCATGGTGGTCGGGCCCGCGCCGGCGGGAGCGGCCCCCGACGTCGAGATGCTGCAGACGTACGCGAGTGGCCCGATGTCGGAAGTGGACTCGATCATCTGGCCCAACCCGGACTTCGACAACAACATCACCGTGTACGGGCCCGAGGTGCGGGCCCTCGTCAAGCGCTACCTGGGCCAGATGCTGGACGAGCTCCGCGCCCTTCCGCATCCCGACGGCGCGGCCGGCGCGTCGCTTCTCGACGCGATCGACCTGATCGTTCCCCACCAGGCCAACAAGACCATGGTGGTGAATATCGCGAAGGAAGCCGGAGTGGCCGCCGAGCGCCTGTACTTCAACATCGAGCGCGTCGGCAACACCTCGTCGGCCAGCATTCCCATCGCGCTGCACGACGCGGTCCGTGAGGGCGTGATCGATCGCCCCCTGCGGGTCTTCGCCCCCGGCTTCGGCGCGGGTGCCGTGGGAGGGTACGCGGTGCTGCGCGTCGATCCCGCGGTGGTGGCATGAGCTCGGAGCGCCCCGTCATCGACGCCGACGACACCCCCCGTGCGATGATCCAGGGACGACGCGCACCTATCTGGAAATGAGCGGAGGCTTTCATGGCGACGACGGAGACATTCGAGATCAGCAAGCCGGAGCCGGAGTGGCGGCGCCTCCTGACGCCCGAGCAGTTCCGGGTGCTGCGCAAGCACGGGACGGAGCATGCGTGGTCGAGCCCGCTCGACAAGGAGTACGGGAGCGGCTCCTATCTCTGCGCGGGCTGTGACCTGCCACTTTTCGCGTCGGACACGAAGTTCGACAGCGGCACGGGCTGGCCCAGCTTCTGGGACCCCATCGAGGGCGCGGTCCGGACCTCGACCGACCGCAAGCTCTTCATGGTCCGCACGGAAGTGCATTGCCGCCGGTGCGGAGGGCATCTCGGCCACGTCTTCGACGATGGTCCCAGGCCCACGGGCCTTCGCTACTGCATGAACGGCGTCGCCTTGAAGTTCGTTCGCGCCTGAGCGGGCGCGGGCCGAGACGGGCATGACCCCGCGCGCCGCCGAGAGCGAGCCCTTCAACAACGTCGCCCGCTACGAAGCCTTCCTGGAGATCGCGCGGAATCGCATGACCAACCGCGCGTTCGCGGCGTACGAGGTGCCCCGCGCGCACTTCGAGCTCATCCTGGAGGCGGCGCGGCATGCCCCCTCCGGGGCGAACGCGCAGCCGTGGCACTACATCGTGGTGACGGATCCCGGCGTCAAGCAGACGATCGGCCAGTGCTTCGTGGACGAGCAGCAGCACCGGGCCCGGCTGCACATGGGCTTTCCCACCCCGAACTACCACGGCGTGAAGACGGCCCCCGGGCTCATCGTGATCGCCGCGGACTTTCGGTTCATCCGAGCGTTTCCCGTCCTCAACGACGGCTCGGATCTCGATCGGCTCTACAGGCAGAACGCCGAGCGGATCCTGCTGCAGTCGGTGGCGGCGTCGACGATGTCCGCGCACCTCGCGGCGGCGGCCCTGGGCTATGCCGTCTGGTGGATCACGGCGATCGGGCAGGAGGACATCCAGAGGAAGATCAAGCCGCTCCTGGGCGTGCCGGAGGAGCTGGCCATCATCGACGTGATGTGCTTCGGGCCGCCGTTGAAGCCCTCCTACAAGCGGTGGAAGAAACAGCTCGACCAGATCATGAGCTGGGACCGCTTCGATCCCGCGAACTTCATGACTGACGAGCAGATCGACGAGTGGGTGAAGACCCAGCGCCACAAGGTCATGTACCGCGACGAGTCCAAGATCGATTGAGTATGTGTGTGCCGGCAATGCGGGGGGAGGGGGCGGGGGCATCCCCCGTGGACCACGCTGACTCGCGGCCCGCTTGAGCACTCTTAACGGGCCACGAGACTCTGGTTTGGCGCTTCGGCAAGGCGCAGAAGATACGGGTCCACGGGGGATGCCCCCGCCCCCTCCCCCCGCCGCTCGCTGATAGATCGGCGACCGATCGCTGATAGGGCACGCAAGCCTCGCGCATCGTGAGTCCTTCACGGAGCGGGGAGGGTGGAGCTGGGAGGCGCCGGGCGGCGGGCGGGCGGAGGCGCCCGAGCGAGGTGGCGCGCGAGGCGAGGAGGTTGAGCGGACGACGGCACCCCGCCACCCGGCACCCGCCAGCTCTGCCCGGGTCTAGTCGCTGGACGCGAGGGCGTCGGCGACGTGGCCTTGCACGTCGGCGGGAGCGAAGGGCTTGGACACGATGAAGCGCACGCCGGCACGCGTTGTCTCCTGCTCGTCCAGCCGGTCGCCCCAGCCGGTGACGAACCCGAGCGGGGTCTGAGGAAACTGCCGCTGACAGGCGGCCGCGACGTCCCAGCCGGACATGCCCGGCATGGAGATGTCGGTGAGGATGACGTCCACCGCCTCCCGCTCCAGCAAGGCCAGGCCGGTTTCCCCGCTGTCCGCCTCGATGACGGTGTGCCCACATGGTGTGAGCATGTCCCGGAGCACGCATCGGACCTCCGGCTCGTCGTCGATAACGAGGATGCGCCCGCTGCGGACCTGGTGGACGGTCGTCTCGGTGACGTCTGGCGCCGAGTCGCCCGAGCTGATGGGCAGACGAATCGTGAAGATGCTGCCCATACCCACCGTGCTCTC
>QHSC01000276.1 GCA_003220345.1 Candidatus Rokuibacteriota bacterium
GTGGGGCTTCGCAGTGACGACGGCGGACCTCGCGCGCTTCGCCCTCATGTCGCTCCTCGTGGCACTGTACTTCGCGCTGTGGATGGAGCGCCGGGCTCGGTTCGCCGTCGTCCCGTGGGGTCGCAGAGCCGGCGGAACGGGGGGCGTGCTGGGCGCCCTCGGCGGCGTCTTCGGGCTGTCCACCGGCGGCTGCACGGTGATGGGCTGCGGCGCGCCCGTGCTCCCGGTCATCGGGCTCGCCTTCGTGGGCCTGAGCAGCACCACGATCAAGTGGATGTCTGAGCTGTCCGCGTTCGCAACCGCAGCGGTGCTGATCGGTCTCGCCACGGCTGTCCTCTGGCTCGGCTGGCGAGTGGGCGCCCGCGACGCGGCACGGCCGGGCTAGCCCACCCCATCGACGCCCGGTGTACACTCGCCGGGTGATCAGCCGTCCGTTCGGAATCACCGGCGTCGAGGTCGCCATCATAGGCCAGGGCACCTGGCACATGGGCGAGGACCGCAAGCTCAGGAAGGATGAGATCGCCGCGCTGTCCTTCGGGCTCGACCTCGGCCTGACCCACATCGACACGGCCGAGATGTACGCCGACGGGGGCGCCGAGGAGATCGTCGCCGAGGCCGTGGCGGGCCGGCGCCACGAGGCCTTCATCGCCACCAAGGTCATGCCCTCGAATGCCTCCTACCGAGGCACCATCGAGGCGTGCGAGCGCTCGCTCAAGCGCCTGCGCACGGACCACGTGGATCTCTATCTCCTCCACTGGTGGAGCGGGCGGCACGCCATCGCCGACACCATGCGGGCCATGGCCGAGCTCTGCGCCGCGGGAAAGACCCGCTTCGTCGGAGTCAGCAATCTCGACGTCGCCCAGATGGAGGCCGCCCAGGGCGCGCTCGGCGGGATCCGCCTCGCCTGCAACCAGGTCCTCTACCACTTGCGCGACCGCGCCATCGAGACGGACGTGCTCCCGCACTGCGAGCGCGAGCGGATGGCCGTGGTCGGCTACACGCCGCTCGCCCGCGGCGGATTCATGCGGGGAACGGTGGCGGACATCGCGAAGCGCCTCGGCAAGACGCCGCGCCAGGTCGCCCTCAACTTCCTCACGCGCCGGCCCGCGCTCTTCACGATCCCGAAGGCGGCGCGACCCGAGCACGTGCGCGAGAACGCGGGCGCCCTCGACTTCACGCTCACCCCTGAAGATCTCTCGGCCGTGGACGCCGAGTATCGGAGCTAGACATGCCCCCTGCCTCGACCATCGGACAATCGCTGCCCCGCGTGGACGGAGGCGAGAAGGCCGCGGGTCTCACCCGCTTTGCCGCCGATCTCGTTCAGCCCGGCATGCTTCATGCGCGGCTCGTGCTCTCGCACCATGCGCATGCGCGCGTGCTCAAGGTGGATGCGCGCGCGGCTCGGGCGGTGCCCGGCGTGGTTGGTGTCTTCACCGGGCGCGATCTGCCCCTGCCCCACCAGGATCCCTCGGACCGCAACCGCTGCCCGCTCGCCCTCGATCGGGTACGCTTCGTCGGCCACCCGGTGGTCGCCGTGGTCGCGGAGAGCGAAGCCGTGGCCGAGGACGCCGCCGCTCTCGTCGAGGTCGAGTACGAGATCCTGCCCGCGGCCGTCGACGCGCTCGAGGCCATGCGTCCCGAGGCGCCCCTCGTGCGCGAGCGCGCCGGTGAGGGCGATGACGCCGAGCTGGGTCAGCACGGGGCGGCCGGCGGAGGCTCCACCCTCACGGAAGCGCTTCCCCCCAACGTCGCGAGCACGCAGCACTTCACTCGCGGTGACATCGTCAAGGGCTTTGCCGAGGCCCACGTCGTGATCGAGCGCACCTACCGCACGAGCATGGTCCACCAGGGCTATCTCGAGCCCCGCGTGGCCGTCGCCTCGGTGGACGCCCTCGGCAGTGTCACGGTGTGGACCACGACGCAGGCGCTCTTCTACACGCGCTCGGAGGTGGCCGAGGCGCTCGGACTGCCCGAGCATCAGGTGCGCATCGTGGCCACGCCGCTGGGCGGCGGCTTCGGCGGCAAGTTCGTGCTTCTCGAGCCTCTGGCCGCCGCATTGACGGTGGCGCTCAAGCGTCCGGTGTCCCTGGTGCTCACCCGCACCGAGGAGTTCCTGACCACGACGCCGGCGCCGCCGAGCGTCTTCGAGCTCAAGACCGGAGTGGCCAAGGACGGCCGGCTGACCGCTCTCCAGGCGCGGGTCATCTTCGATGCAGGCGCCTTCACGGGCGCGCCCGTGGGCATTGCCTGCCTCATGCTGGGGAGCTGGTATCGACTGCCCCACATGGACATCCGCGGCTATGAGGTGCTCACGCACAAGCCCGGCAACGGCGCCTATCGCGCCCCGGGAGCCGTGCAGGCCGCCTTCGCCCTCGAGTCGCAGATGGACGACATGGCGCGCGCCCTCGGCATGGACGCGCTCGACTTCCGCCTGCTCAACGCCTCCGACGAAGGCGACCTGATGGCCAACGGCAACAAGTGGCCACGCATCGGGCTGCGTCCCTGCCTCGAGAGGCTCAAGTCGGAGCGCGATCAGCGCAAGGCGGCGGCACCGTCGCAGGGCCGGCTCCGGCGCGGCGTGGGCGTGGCGCTCGGCGGCTGGCTGGGCGGGATCGAGCCGGCCAATGCCGTGTGCCGGCTGGAGCGCGACGGCACGATGTCCATCATCGTCGGCACGGTGGACATGAGCGGCACCAACACCACCTTCGCCCAGATCGCTTCGGAAGCCTTCGGCCTGGACCCAGGTCTGATCCGCGTGGTCAATCCCGATACGGAGGCAGCCCCGTACGCCGGGTCGAGCGGCGGCAGCAAGATCACCTACACGGTCGGCGCCGCCGTGGAGAAGGCGGCCCGCGACGCGCGCCAGCAGCTCTTTGCCATCGCGGCCAGGCACCTGGAAGCCGCCGTGGAGGACCTCGAGATGGTCGACCGCGCCATTCAGGTGCGCGGCGTGCCGAGCAAGGCCGTGCCCATCGCCGAGCTCGCCAAGGCCTCCACGCAGTTCGGCGGCAAGTACGAGCCGGTCTATGGCCGCGGCGCGACGGCGACCATCGTGCGCTCTCCCGCCTTCGCGGCCCACCTGGCCGAGGTGGAGGTCGACACGGACACGGGGCACGTGCGCGTGCTCGATCACGTCGTCGTGCAGGACGTGGGGCGCGCGCTCAATCCCGCGGCCATCGAGGGGCAGATCCAGGGCGCGGCCGCCCAGGGCCTCGGCTGGGCGCTTC
>QHSC01000011.1 GCA_003220345.1 Candidatus Rokuibacteriota bacterium
CCCAAGAGTCTCGCGCTCGTTCTCGGTGATTGATCATCGCGCGGCGGCGGGTGGGGCAGGGGGCATCCCCCGTGGACCCGTATCTTCTGCGCGCTGTCGAAGCGTAGAACCGGAGTCTCGTGGCCCCTTACGAGACGAAGCAGCGGGTTGCGAGTCAGCGTGGTCCACGGGGGATGCCCCCTGCTCCGCCCGGCGCGTTGCCGGCACGCCGCGACGCGAAACAAAGGTTGCGAGTCAGTGTGGTCCGCGGGGGATGCCCCCGGCTCCACCCGCCGCATTGCCGGCACGCTCGCGCGCGAGAAGGATGAGCGCCGCGAGGAGGAGGGCAGCGCCGGCCCAGCCCCAGGCGCCCAGGCGCTCCCCGAAGGCAAGCACGCCGAGGGCCGAGGCGGTCAGCGGCTCGAGCAGCGTGGCGATGCCCGCCGCCGTCGCGGGCACCCGCTTGAGTCCCGCGCCGAAGAGGAGGTAGGCGACGGCGGTGGGGACCAGGCCGAGGTAGAGCAGGAGGGGCCAGCCCGCGGCGAGCGGGCGCATGATCTCGCGCTCCAAGAGCAAGACGGGGGTGAGCAGCGCCGCGGCCAGCGTGAAGGTGGCGGCGGCGAGAGGCAGCGGCGCCGCGCGCGCCAGAAGGCCCTTGGCGGTCAACGTGTACACGGCGTAAGATAGCCCCGCGCCGAGCGCGGAAAACACGCCGAGGACGAAGCCCTCGGGCAGGCGATCGAGGCTGCGCGGGCCGGCCAGGAGCATCGCCGTGCCCGTGACGGCGAGAAGGAGCGCCACGCGCGCGGGAGCGCGTGGCCGTTCGTGGAGGAAGACCACGGCGCCGAAGGTGATCATGATCGGCGCCGAGCAGATCGCCAGCAACGCGGTGAGCGCGACGCCCGTGCGAGGCACGGCCCAGAAATAACAGACCTGATACGCGGCCATGGTCGCGCCGAGAGCGGCGGTGAGCGCGACGTCCCGCAGACTCCAGTGTCTTTCGACGGGCGCCGGCGGTCGGAGAACGGCGGTGGCGAGAAGGAGGCACGGGGCCGCGCCCGCCATGCGCGCCCAGCCGACGAGAAAGGGGCTCGAGGTGCCCTCACGCGCCAGGAGCGTCATCGCCGAGCCGGTCGTGCCCCACGAGCACGCGGCCAGAGCGACGAGGACGAGTCCCAGCAGCATCTCGCCGGTAGTATAGGCGGAGGCCCGCGCACGGCGACCAGCGGATTCTGCGAATGCGCAGTCGTCGAAGCGGCGCCGCGGGGGGCTGGGGGAGGAGCGGGGCTCGCTCCCCCCAGAGCCTAATCGAAATCACGGTTAACGTGGGGGAGTCCAGATGACGCGCATTGGCTTCATCGGCGTGGGGACCATGGGCTTGCCCATGGCCAAGAATCTCGTCAAGAAGGGCTTTGCCGTCACCGCGTACGATCTCAATCCGGAAGCCGTCCGCGCCGCCGCGGCCGCCGGCATGACGGCCGCGGCCTCCGCCGCCGAGGCCGTGGCCGGCATGGATCTCGTCATCACCATGCTGCCCTCGTCTCCCCACGTGGAGGCGGTCTATACGGGCGACGGCGGCGTGCTCGCCGCGGCCCGGCGGGGCACGCTCTGCGTGGACATGTCGACCATCGATCCCGCCGCGTCGCGACGCGTGGCGGGGGCGGCGGCCGAGCGCGGGCTGCGCTTCATGGACGCGCCCGTGTCGGGCGGAACCCCGCGCGCCACCGACGGGACGCTCGCCATCATGGTGGGCGGCGCGCCCGAGGATTTCCGGGCCGCCCTGCCTGCCCTCCAGGCCATGGGCGCCAACGTGATTCACGTGGGGCCCGTGGGCAGCGGCGAAGTTGCCAAGCTCTGCAACAATCTCATCGCCGGCGTGGCCGCGGTGGCGGTGAGCGAGGCCTTCAGGATCGCCGAGGGGTTCGGGGTCGACCTCAAGGTCGTCACCGACGTCATCTCCAAGTCCTCGGGCCATACGTGGCTGATGGAGCAGATGCATCCGGTCCCGGGGATCGTGGCCCGCGCCGCCTCGAGCAACGGCTATGCTCCCGGCTTCATGACCGATCTGATGTGCAAGGACGTGGGCCTGGCCGTGGACGCCGCGCGCGCTCTGCGCATCCCGCTCTTCGTGGCGCCCGCCGCCCAGCAGGTCTATCGACTCGCCTCCTCGCACGGCCTCGGGCGCAAGGACTTCACGAGCGTCTTCACCTTTCTCAAGCCGTCCTCGGACCAGGCACCCGTGTAGGATCATGCGATGAGTCGACGTCGGACGATCTGGCTGGCCGTCCTCGTGCTGCTCGTGCTCCTGGGGGGTGCCTTTCTCTGGGCGCTGCCCGAGCTGATCCGCCGCCAGGCGGTGACCCGGATCCCCAGCATCACCGGCCGCGCCGTCGGCATCGGGGACATCGACCTCAACCTGTTCACCGGCCGGCTCGTCATCAAGAATTTCCGGCTGGCCGAGCGCGATCCTCGCGAGGCGTTCGTGGAGTTCGAGCGTCTGGAGGCGCGCTGGTCGTGGCCATCGCTTCTCGGAGCCCACATCCGCCTCAAAGACGTCCGGCTCGTCGCCCCCACGGTGCAGCTTGCCCGAACGAGTCCGACGGAGTTCAACTTCTCCGACCTGCTCGGCCTGATCCCGCCCGCCGATCCCAAGGCCAAGCCGTCGCGCTGGAAGTTCACGATGGAGCGGCTTGGTCTGGTGCTGGGCAACATCGTGCTTCGCGATGACGCAGTCTCACCGCCGGCGAAGTGGCGCATCCAGGGGCTGACCATCGAGGCGGGCGATCTGACGACTCGCGCCGGGCAGCCCGCGGGCCGCCTGGCCATACAGTCCAAGGTCGGGGACTCGCCCTTCGAGCTCAGCTCGAACGAGATCCGTCTGGCCCCGGGCGCGGTGTCGCTGGGTCTGTCGATCAAGGACTTCGACCTGACCCAGATCTTGCCGTATGTGCCGCCCACCGCGCCGGCGGGACCCTATGCCGGGCGCCTCGGCTTCAATCTCCGGATCTCGTTCGAGCGCGGGAACGAGGGCGTCACCCGCGCCGTGGTGACGGGCGACGCCGGACTCGATGCGCTGCAGCTGATCCGTCGCGATGGTCCGGCGCCGTTCATGACGGTGCCGCGCCTGCGCGTGAAGATCAAGGAGGCCGATCTCCTCTCCCGCCTCATCGTGATCTCCGCGGTGGAGATCGAAGGGTTGCAGGCCCAGGCCTTGCGGGACAAGAACGGCGTCATCGATCTGGTCCAGGCCTTCACGGGCCAGCCCGCCCCGCCGGTCAAACCGGGCGCGAGGGCGCCGGCGGCCCCGCCACCTGCGCCGGCAAAGCCGGCCGCGACCTCGCCGGTGGTGGAGGCGCAGCCCGGCCCTGCCTTCAAGTTCTTGCTCGAGCGGCTGGCCCTTACCAAGGGGACGGCCAGCTTCGTGGATGAATCGGTCTCGCCGCGGACGACGCTCACGCTGGCTGACCTGAGCCTGACCCTCGAGAGTCTGGCCTGGCCGGCCGTCGGACCCGCGCGGGTCACCGCGGGGATGAAGCTGCCCGGCGGGGGCCGTCTGGAGATCACCAACGGCGCACTGATTCCCCAGCCGCTCGACTTCACCTGGACCATGAAGATGCGTGATGCGCCGATCGAGCCCTACCAGGCGTACATCCCGGTCCCCGGTCGCTTCTCCGGACGCTACAACGGCGACAGCAAGAACCGCGTCGCGGTGAAGGATGGGAAGACCATCGTCACGTCCACGGGCACGAGCTGGGCGGAGAAGTTCGAGGCGCGCTGGCCGGACGCCCAGCGGCCCTCCTTGAGTATCGAGCGCATGGAGTTGGCCGGCATCGATCTCGACTGGCCGAAGCGCGCGGCCGTGGCCAAGGCAGGATTTCGAAAGCTCGCCGCGGAGATCGAGCGTGGCAAGGACGGTAGCCTCGACATCTCGAAGCTCTTCGGCGGCCCTGCTCAGCCCGCCGCGGACGCGGCCGCGGCGCCGCCCCCTCCGGCAACCACGCCGCCTCCCGCGGGGGCGAGCAAGCCCAAGGGGCTGCTCGAGACCATGAGCCTCCAGGTCGGCGAAGTCCATCTCGAGGACGGCTCCATCCGCTTCATCGACCGGACGACCGAGCCCGCCTTCTCCGAGGATCTCTCGAAGATGGATCTCCTCGTCACCGGGCTCGGAAACAAGCCGGAGCAGCGCGCCAAGCTCGTGTTCACGAGCGTGGTGGGAGGTGAAGGCGCGCTCGACATCCGGGGCGATATCGGCGCGGTGGGGGCGCCCCTGTATCTCGATCTCGTGGGGGAGATCCGCGACCTCAAGCTGCCCGTGGTCAACCCGTACTCCGATCAGATGACGGCCTGGCTGATCCAGCGCGGCAACCTCAAGTACAAGTTCAATCTCAAGGTCGAGAACGATCAGGTCGTGGCGATGAACGAGGTGCTCGTCGAGAAGCTGCGGGTGACCAAGTCCAGTCGGCCGGACGACGAGGCCAAGAAGCGCCTCGGCCTGCCCCTCGGCCTCATCGTCGCCCTCATCAAGGACGGCAACGGAAATATCGTGGTCAACGTTCCCGTCGCGGGCTCCCTCAAGGATCCCCGGTTCGACTGGTCCGAAACCATCTGGTCCGCCATCAGGAACGTTCTGAAGAACGTCCTCGCCTCGCCCTTCCGGCTCATCGGGAGCCTCTTCTCGAGCGAGGAGAAGATGGAAGAGCCCAAGGTCAATCCCGTGACCTTTGCGGCGGGCAGCGCGGTGCTCGCGCCGGCCGCGGGGCAGCAGCTCCTTCGCGTCGCCGACTTCATGCGGCAGACGCCCTACGTGTCCCTGACCCTCAATCCCGTGGTCGCTCCCGCTGACCTCGACACGCTCAAGGCCGAGGCCGTGGCGGCCAAGGTCCAGCAATTCGCCAAGGAGCGGGGCATCAGCGAGCAGGTCATGGCCATTCGCGGCTACTTCGCGGTGCGGCTGCCCAGCGAAAAGCTGCCCCCGACACCTGACGATCAGCTCAAGCTCCTGCGCGACCGCGAGCCCGTGCCCGAGCCCAAGGTCAAGGAGCTCGTGGAAGCGCGGCTGGCCGCCACCAGAGAGCGAATAGTGAAAACCGAGGGGATCCAGGAGAAGCGCTTGCCCGTCGGCGAAACGAAACGGGCCACCACCGGCGAGGGCAGGGTCGAGTTCGCCATCGGAGAGCACGAGGCCGACTAGCCCCGGGCTGGCGCGCCGCCGGCGCTCTGCTATACTCCGGCCCCATGAGAGTCCTCGCGCTCCACCCCGACAGGTGCACCGGCTGCCTCCGGTGCGAGCTGGCCTGCTCCTACATGCAGACGGGCACCTACCAGCCGTCCAAGTCCGTCATCCGCGTGTCACCCTTCGAGGGCTACACGTCATATGCGCCCTACACGTGCACGCAGTGCGCGGAGGGGTGGTGCATGACGGCCTGTCCGGTGGGGGCGATCACCATCAACGCGGTGGGCGCCAAGGACGTGCTGGATGACAAGTGCGTGGGCTGCAAGCTCTGCACCATCGCGTGTCCCTACGGGACGATGTTTTATGACGCGGACACCACCAAGGCCTACAAGTGCAACCTCTGCGACGGCGCGCCCGCCTGCGCGGAGGCCTGCCCGACCCAGGCCATCACGTTCGAGGAAGGCGAGTCCGCCGACTGGATCGGCGACTTCGCCGCCTCCCGCACGAGCCGCGTCCTGGCCAGGGAGCATGCCTGATGGCCACCCGGCACCTGATCATCGGTGGGGGCACCGCGGGGCTCAATGCCATCCGGACGCTCAGGGAAGAAGACGGCGCCTCGGAGATCACCCTGGTCTCGCGCGAGCGCCCGTATTCGCGCATGGTCCTGCCCTATTACCTCGGCGCAACGATCGCGGAGTCCCACGTCTACACGGCCACCCCCGCCTCGCTGCACGCCTGGGGCGTCAAGACCATGCTCGGCCGCCGGGCCGCCTCGCTCGACACGGCCGAGCATCGGCTGACCCTCGATGACGGCTCGACGGTCGCCTACGACGATTGCCTGATCGCCACGGGCTCGCGCGCGGCGCGGCCGCCCATTCCTGGCGCGGAGGGACCGGGCGTCCACTCCTTCTGGACGCTCGACGAGGCGCGGGCCGTCATCGCGGCCGTGCAGCCGGGCACCAAGGTCGTCATGGTGGGCGCGGGCTTCATCTCCTTCACCATCCTGAACGCCATCCTCTCGCGCGGCGCCGCCCTCACCATCGTCGAGGTCGCCCCACGCATCCTGCCGCGCATGGTGGACGAGGCCTGCGCGACCATCGTCGCCCGCTGGCTGGAAGACCACGGCGTCACCATCCGCGCGGGGGCGACCCTGACCAAGATCGAGGAGTGGAAGGGCAAGCGAAAGCTCACCTTCAAGAAAGGCGCGCCCATCTTCGCCGACGTCGTCATCATGGCCACGGGCATCCGCACCAATCTCGAGTGGCTCGACGGCTCCGGCATCGAGGTGTCGGCGGAGCCCGGCGGCGGCATTCTCGTCGATGATCACCTCCGCTCGAGCGTGAAGACGGTCTACGCGGCGGGCGATGTCGCCCGCGGCCCCAACCTTCTCACGGGGACGCTCGAGGTCCACGCAATCGAGCCCACCGCCCAGGAGCACGGGCGCGTGGTCGGCGCCAACATGGCGGGCCGGGATCTCGCGTATCGCGGCAGCCTCATCATGAACATCGTGGAAGTCTGCCATCTCGACATCGCCTCCTTCGGCCAGTGGGACGACGCCAACGCCGACGTCTTCACGGCCACGCGGGCCGATCGCTCACAGTACCGGAAGCTCCTCTTCCGCGGCGGCAAGCTCACGGGCGCCATGATCTGCGGTCCCGCCGAGGACATCTGGACGACGAACGACGTCGGCATGCTCAAGGGTCTCGTCTACTCGGGCGCGGATCTCTCGGCCTGGAAGACGCACCTTAAGGGGAATCCCTTCGACGTCAAGCCCGCGTACCTGGCCACGCACACGACCGGCAAGCTCCTGCCCCAGACTATCCTGGGACGGGCCTCCCATTCACCTCAGCTACCCCAATCGGTGATGGTCCAATGAGCCCGACCGCGACCGCCTCGCGCCCCACGACCAAGACTTCTGCCGCTCCCGCCACCGTGCCCGGCTATGCCGGCAAGCTCCTGCGCGTGAATCTGTCCACGGGGAAGACCTGGACCCAGCCGTGGGCCGAGCACATGCGCGAGTACGTGGGCGGTGTCGGTCTCGGCGCCAAGATCCTGTACGAGGAGGTCGGGCCCAAGGTTCACTGGGACCATCCCGACAACCGGCTCATCCTGGCCACGGGCCCGCTGGCCGGGTTGCCCGTGTGGGGCACGGGCGGCCTCAGCGTCATCACGCGGGGCGCCCAGACCAACGGCGCCACCTCGACCCAGGCCAACGGTTTCTTCGGGGCGGCCCTCAAGTACTCGGGCTACGACGCCATCATCGTCCAGGGGCAGGCGAAGAAGCTCTCCTACCTGTACATCAACGACGACGTCGTCGAGGTCCGCGACGCCGCGCATCTGAAGGGCAAGGACACCTGGGAGACCCAGGAGGCCCTCGAGCTCGAGCACGGTCTCTCCGGGCATCGCCTGTCCGTCTACTCCATCGGCCCCGCCGGGGAGAGCCTCGTGCGCTTCGCCGCCATCCAGGGCGACTATGGCCACGTCGCTTCGAAGAACGGCTGCGGCGCCGTGATGGGGAAGAAGAAGCTGAAAGCCGTGTGCATTGTCCGCGGCACCAAGGCCCTCACGCCGCATGATCCGCGCGGGCTCGTGCAGGCCGCCGACGACATCGCCCACGACCTCAAGACCGATCCCGCGGCCTCCACGCTCTACCGCTGGGGGACGCTGCCCGGCGTCACCAACCTCTACAAGCTCGGCGCCTTGCCCATCAAGAACTACACGACGAATCTGACCACGGTGGACATGTCGACGTGGGAGCCCGCCAAGCTTCGCAACGGCTTCGACCACCGCGGGCATCAGTGCAATGCCTGCGGCATGCACCACTGCCACATCCAGGTCATACGGAATGGACCCAAGGCCGGCGAGCTCGTCGACGAGCCCGAGTACGAAGGATGGTCGGGCGCGGGCTGGACGATCGGGGCCACGGACCAGCAGGGCATCAGCTGGCTCAACACGCGCCTCGACCGCGCCTGCCTGGACGTCAACGAGTTCGGCTGGGTGTGCGGCTGGGTCATGGAATGCATGGAGAAGGGCTATCTGACGGAGAAGCAGGTCGGCTTCAAGCTCGGGTGGGGCGACATCGAAGGCGCCAACCGGCTCATCCAGATGATCAGCCACCGGCAAGGCTTCGGCGATCTCCTGGCCGAGGGCGTCAAGCGCGCCTCCGAGAAGATCGGGGGGGAGGCGGCCAAGTGCGCCGTGTACACGATGAAGGGCGCCTCGCCGCGCGGCCACGACCATCGCGGACGCTGGGAGGAGATGCTCGATACCTGCACCTCCTCCAACGGCACCATGGAGAGCGCGAATCCCACCCACCAGACGGAGTTCGGACAGCCCGGACGCATCAATCCCTTCAACGGCGAGGAAGTGGCCAAGCTCGTGGGAGGCATCCTCGGGCGGAAGCATTTCGAGGACTCCCTGGGCGGCTGCATCTTCACCTTCCGCTCGCGGATCGAGATGCTGGCCCGCGCCCTCTCCGCGGCCACGGGCTGGACCTACACGATGCCGGAGGCCCTCCGCCTGGGCCGACGGACGGCGGCCATCCTGCGCGCCTTCAATCTCCGCTGCGGCATCGGCACCGACCTCGAGTATCCCTCGGCGCGCTACGGATCGAGGCCCGTGGACGGGCCCGCCAAGGATCACAACATCATGGACCAGTGGGAGCACATGGTGGACACGTGGTACGAGGCGGTCGGCTATGACCGCAAGACGGGCAAGCCCACGCGCGAGACGCTCAAGAAGCTCGGCCTGGACTGGCTCGCGCGAGACCTGTGGCGCAAGTAGCCCGCGATTCGCTCACCGCGCAGATCGAGGTGACCACGTGGGTGACCAAGCACGTGGGCGGCGACGGCTCGGGCAGCAAGCTCTTCACCGAGCCCTTCGCCCCGGGGGAGACGGTGCGCCAGGTGCTGCGGCGCTTCACGGCCCGGCACCCCGAGCTGGACGCGGCGCTGTGGAGTCCTGATCACACGGAGCTGGGCGAGCACATCGAGGTGATCGTCAACGACGCCGTGCTCGGCGTCACTCATGAGCTCGATTCGCCCCTCAAGGACGGTGATCGCATCACGCTGCTGGGCCAGTTCATGGGGGGGTAGTGCCCGATCACGAGCCGGGAGGGGCAGACGCTTCGCGGCCCCTCCCGCCGCCCCGCCGGTCGCATCGCTCGCTCTGGATCGCAGTCCTGACGGCCGTCGCCCTGCTCTCCGTCTGGTTCTACGTCGTCGGCACGCCCACCTACTCGCTGTATCGCTTCGCCAGCGCTCTTCAGTCCCGCGATGCGGCGCGCGCCCTCGCCTATGTCGACGTGGACCGCGTGGCCGAGGCCGCCGCCGACATACTGGTCGCCGACGCCTTCGCCCGCCAGCGGCCGCCGCGCAATGTGTTCGAGGCCATGGGGCAGGGGATCGCGCGATCCACCGCGCAGCAGAGCGTGAAGTTTCAGGCGGCCGCGCGCGTGCGCGCCGAGGTGCAGCGGATGGCGGAGATGGCGGGCCAGGGCAGCGCCATGCCCGTCGGCCTGCTCGCCGTCATCCAGGGCGCGGACATGGTCCGGCAGGGAGACGAGGTCTGGGTCACCTACACCGACCCGAGCCAGGGCATCACCCGCTTCAAGATGAGCCGCCAGCCCGACCGGTTCTGGAAGATCACTGCCTTCGACCAGGACTGGGTTCTCCGCCAGGCGCGCCAGCCTCCCCCACGTTAACTGATCTTCCTCGCTAGGGGCGCGCTGACGAAGTCTCTTTGTGGCACATTAGGGACGGGAGGGCATCTCGATGACGACACGGTCACGCCGCTCGCGCGTCCGCAGTGCCGCTCGGCCCGGAGGGCCGACATGATTACCGACATGGCCTCCTATCTGCGGTTCTTCGACAGCGTGCGGCGGCGCACGGAGCGGGACGTGGCGGCGCTGCCCTCGGCGGCGGCGGGGTGGCGGCCGCCCGCCATCGGGGGCGAGACGGGCTGGAGCATCGGCCAGATCGTCCTTCACATCGGCGGCTCGCGACTCTACTTCGCCAGCGCCTACCGCGGCGAAGGGTGGCTCTGGGCAAAGGCGGAGGCGAATCCCGACGACCAGCGGACATGGCTGCCCTGGCTGCAGGCCTCGGCAAAGCGCTTCGCGGCGCTGGTGAGCGAGGCGCCGGCCGACTGGCTCACGCGCCGCATCGAGATGATCGACACGCCCGGCCAGTCGCTGGCCGGCTGGCGGCTCCTCATGATGATGCTCGAGCACGAGGTGCACCATCGCTCGCAGATCGATGCCTACGCGGGCTTGCAAGGCTGGCCCGTGCCCGACATCTTCGGCCGCTCCGCGGAGTCCATCGACGCCCTCCAGGAGGCCGAGCGCGCCAAGCACGCGCGCTGACGCTTCCCCGCTCATCGAAGGAGAACCGGCATGATTGTCCCGCTCACCTTGGGAGACTTCCTGGAGCGCGCGGAGCTCGTGTATGGCCACCGCGAGGCCGTGGCCGACGAGCCCAACCCGCCGGGCGGCGGCCTGGGTCGCGTCACCTATTCACAGTTCGCCGACATGGCGCGGAGCCTCGCCGTGGCCCTGGACGAGCTCGGGGTCGCCGAGCACGATCGCGTGGCCATCGTCTCCCCCAACGCGGCGCGCTTCCTGGTCAGCCTGTTCGGGGTCAGCGTGTTCGGCCGCGTCCTCGTGCCCATCAACTTCCGGCTGAATGCCGAGGAGATCCGCTACATCATCGAGCACTCCGGCTCCTCGGTGCTGCTCGTCGATCCCGAGCTCGACGAATCCTTGCGGCACATCCCGGTGAAGCACCGGTTCGTGCTGGGCACCGGCACCGACCCTCAGCTCTTCCTTCGCACGGAGGCGGCGCCGCGGCTCCAGGTCACCGACGAGAACGCCACCGTGTCGATCAACTACACGTCGGGGACGACGGCCCGCCCGAAGGGCGTGCAGCTCACCCATCGCAACTTCTGGCTGAGGCATGCCGTACGCGGTCACCGGCATGGGGGTGCGTCAGGTCATCATCCGCAAGATCGACGGCGAGGAGATCCTGCGTCGAGTGGAGTCCGAGGGCGTCACCCTGTTCAATTGCGCGCCCGCGGTCATTGCCGCCGTGCTCGACGCCGCGGCTGCCCGCCGCCAGACGGGTGCGGCCGTGCCGGGCCGCGGGCGCGTGCGCGTGGTCGTCGCGGGAGCGCCGCCGCCGTCGAAGACCATCGAGCGCGTCGAGACCGAGCTCGGGTGGGAGTTCATCCAGATCTACGGGCTCACGGAGACCGCGCCCTTGCTGACGTTCAACCGGGCGCCCGCGGAATGGGACGGCCTCGACCCGGCGGAGCGGTCACGCCGGCTCTCCCGCGCGGGCGTTCCCGCGGTGGGCGTGCGCATGCGCGTGGACGAGGAGGGCGAGCTGCTCGCGCGCTCCAACCATGTGTTCGAGGGCTACTGGAACCAGCCAGAGGAGACGGCCAAGGCGATCGCCGACGGCTGGTTCCACACCGGCGACGGGGGCGCTCGCGACGGGGCCTACATCGCCATCACCGACCGCAAGAAGGACGTGATCATCAGCGGCGGCGAGAATGTCTCGTCCATCGAGGTGGAGGACTGCCTCTTCCAGCATCCCGCGGTGGCCGAGGTCGCGGTGATCGGCGTGCCCGACGAGAAGTGGGGCGAGACCATCAAGGCCCTCGTCGTGCTGCGGCCGGGCTCCGCCTGCGCCGAGCGTGAGCTCATCGAGCACTGCCGGTCCCGGATGGCGCACTACAAGTGCCCGACGACGATCGAGATTCGGGATGCCCTCGTCCGCACCGCGACGGGCAAGCTCCAGAAGTTCAAGCTGCGCGAGCCGTACTGGGCGGGTCGTGAGCGCCGCGTGAACTGAGCCGGCAGCCCTGCCTCCGACCGCCACCGTGAGGCTCTAGGGCCGCGTTTTCGCGGGTTTCTGCGAGTTCTGGCTTGACTCGTTGCAGCGGCATGTGTTACTTCACGCCTTGCGGGCTCGACGTCGTCCTCCCAAATTTCTCTGTCCCCCGCGAGGTCGTCATGGCGCAAACCATTGGATTTATTGGGCTTGGAATCATGGGCCGACCCATGGCCAAGAACCTCCTCAAGGCCGGTCATCCCGTGGTGGTTCATAGCCGGAGCCAGGGACCAGTCGATGAACTGGTCGGCGCGGGCGCCAAGCGCGCGTCGTCGGCCAAGGAAGTAGCCGGGCAGGTGGACGTCCTCATCACCATGCTGCCCAACTCGCCCGAGGTGGAGCTGGTCGCCCTCGGCTCGGACGGCATCATCCCCTCGTCTCGCAGAAGGTCGGCAAGGCCCTGGGCGCCAAGGGCGTGCGCATGCTGGACGCGCCCGTCTCGGGAGGAGAAAAGGGCGCCATCGACGCCGCGCTGAGCATCATGGTCGGGGGGGAGAAGGCCGATTTCGACGCGGCCCTGCCCATCTTCCAGGCGCTCGGCAAGACGATCACGCACCTGGGTCCGCTGGGCGCAGGCGGCTTCACCAAGCTCGCCAACCAGATCATCGTGGCCGTCAACCTGACCGCCCTCGGCGAGGCCCTTACCCTCGCGCGCAAGGCGGGCCTCGATCGCGCGCTGACCCTCAAGGCCCTCGGGGGCGGGCTCGCGGCCTCCAAGTGTCTCGAGCAGAAGACGCCGAACTACGTCGCGGGCACGTACAACCCGGGTTTCAAGATCGATCTTCACTTCAAGGACCTGGGACTGATCATGGAGTCCTCGCGCGCCCTTGGCGTCCCGCTGCCGTGCACGGCCGTGGTCCAGGAGCTCTTCAACGCACTCCGGGTCAAGGGCAAGGGCGGGCTCGATCACTCCGGCGTGATCACGCTGCTCGAGGAGCTGGCGGGGATGCCGAACCCCTCATGAGAGCCACCGTGGATAGGCCGGGACTGGACAATCAGGGGCGCACGCCCTTGATCAAGATCCGGCGCGTCCGCAAGGGCGATCTCAGCAAGGTGCGTGACGTCCTCGAGCAGGCCTTCGGCGATTTCTTCGAGCGCCAGATGGGCACGCGCCCGCGGCAGGTCTTCAACGGCGCCCAGTACGTGCACCACCGCTGGCTCATGGAGCCGTGGGGATGCTTCGTTGCCGAGGAAGGCGACGGCAAGATCGTGGGAGCAGCCCTCGCCGTCATGTGGGGGACCCTCGGGCTGGTGGGGCCGGTGGCCGTCCTCACCAACTACCAGAACCAGGACATCGGCCAGCAGCTCCTCACCGCCTGCCAGGGCTTCTTCGACGAGAACAAGGCGACGCTGCAGGGCGTCGCCACGTACCCGTACAGCCCCAAGCACCTCGGGCTCTATCAGAAGTTCGGCTACCGGCCCAAGGGGCTCGTGGTGGTCACGGGCAAGCCCATGGACCGACGCGAGATCGTCCAGGCCACCCGCCCCGCCAAGCCCGGGCTGGGCGTCCGACGCTACTCCTCGCTGGAGGAGGCGAAGAAGAAGGCGGCCATGCAGCGGGTGCGGCGCATCACCAACGCCCTCTACCGCGGCATGGACGTGGGCAAGGAGGTCGAGATCGTGGACGGTCTCGCCCTCGGCGACACCCTCCTCCTCGAGAAGGGGCGCGATGTGATCGGCTTCGCCATCGTCCACATGCCGGGCGTGAGCGAGGCGCCCCACGGCAGCGTCTACATCAAGTTCCTCGCCATCGAGCCGCACCACCGCAAGCCCGAGCACCTGCACGCGCTCCTCGGCGCCGTGGAGGAGATGGCGCATGCCGCGCAGCTCCAGCGCGTGGTGGCCCCCGTGTACACGTACTACTGGGCGGCCTACCAGAGCCTGCTCGAGCGCGGCTACCACCCCGACTTCACCATGGTGCGCATGAAGCGGGGCAAGCAGGACGACGACGAGCGCCCGGATGACCTGGTGCTCGACGACTGGCGCTAAGCTCATGCGCGCTCGGTCGCTCCGCGGCGCCCTCGCCGCCACCCTCGCTCTCTGGGGTCCGCTCGCTCTTCCCCTCCACGCGGCCGCTCACGCCATCGTCCTCGAGTCCGAGCCTGCCCGCGACGCCAAGCTCGCCGAGCCCCCGCCGCGCATCTATCTCCGCTTCAACAGCAAGATCGAGAAGCGACTCACTCGGGTCAGCATCTCCGCCACCGACGGCCGCGCGGTTCCGTTGCCTGTTGTCGCGGACGGCAGTCAGGCCCCGGATCGCATCTCGCTCCCCCTCGCCCCCCTGCGTGCCGGCGCCTACGTCATCCGCTACAAGGTCCTGGCCGCGGACGGGCACATCACGGAAGGCGCGCTCCGCTTCTCCGTCCTGGAGCCCAAGTAGCCGCGCGATCCTGTTCGCGAGCTTCCTGGGGGAGAGTTCCTGATTGCTCCGAGGCAAGGCGACCGCATCCGGCACCAAGGCGTATCGCGCGGCTCTGAAATCGGCGGTTCCCGCCGACCACTTCCGCTCATGGCAGGGGCTCGCCGTCTCCTCCATCGGCCTCGGCACCTATCTTGGCGCGGAGGACGAGGTTACCGATCGCGCCTACCAGTCCGCCGTCGAGCACGCGGTGGCGGGCGGCCTCAATGTCGTGGACTCCGCCATCAACTATCGTCGGCAGCGAAGCGAGCGCGCGGTGGGGAGCGCGCTCGCCGCCCTCCACGAGTCGGGCCGCGTCAAGCGGGACGGCGTCGTGGTGGCGACCAAGGGCGGCTTCCTTCCCTTCGACGGCCCCGCGCCCAAAGGTCTCCTGGGCCCCGGCGATCTCGTGGCGGGCACCCACTGCATGAGCCCCCACTACCTGGAAGATCAGCTCGAGCGAAGTCTCGCCAATCTCGGGCTCGAGCAGGTCGACATCTACTACGTCCACAATCCGGAGACGCAGCTCGCCGAGCTGCCTCGCGCGGCCGTGCTCGATCGGCTGAAGGCGGCCTTCGAGTTTCTCGAGGGCGCCGCGCGATCAGGCCGCATCGGCGTCTACGGCACCGCGACCTGGACGGCGTATCGCCAGCCTCCGGAAGCCCAGGATGCCCTCTCCCTCGCCGAGGTGGTGGGGGCCGCGAAGGCGGTGGCCGGGGCCGAGCACCATTTCCGGGTCGTGCAGCTCCCGTACAACCTCGCCATGACAGAGGCCTTTACGGCGCCCACCCAGCCCCGAGGCCGGGAGCGCGTGACCGCGCTCGAGCTCGCGCGCGCGCTCGGCGTCTACGTCATGACTTCGGCCTCCATCTATCAGGGACAGCTCGCGCGCAACCTGCCGCCCGTGATCGGGCAATTTCTTCCCGGCCTCTCGACCGACGCGCAACGGGCGC
>QHSC01000012.1 GCA_003220345.1 Candidatus Rokuibacteriota bacterium
CGAGCTCGTGGAAGAGCGTGTCGTTGGCCTTGCCGCCGAAGGCGAGGACCACGGTGTCGGCGGGCAGGGTGGATTCGACGCCGGAGAAGGTGTGCTTGGTGCGGACGACGCCGGGGAGCATCTCGATGGCCACCGTCATCGGCGTGAGGACCACGCCCTGGGTGCAGAGGCGCGCGTAGAGATCGGAGCGCACGCCCTCGTCGATGTCCTCGCCCACCATGAAGTAGCGCGTGATGATCGTCACGCGGCAGCCCTTGCCGGCCAGGAAATCGGCCGTGGTGGGGGCGGTGAAGTGGCCGTCCTCGTCCACCACCACGCAGCGCGCCCCTGGCCGCACCTGTCCCGTGAGGATGTCGGAGGCTGTCGTGACATGGGGCAGATCGACGCCAGGGATGTGGGGCACGCGCGGGGTCGAGCCCGTCGCCACGATGACCGATTCCGGATTGAGCTTCAGCACGTCGGCCACGTCGGCGGGGGTGTTCAGGCGCACCTCGACGCCGGCCTTGCGCACCTGGCCGATCAGCCAGTGGGCGATGGCCGCATAGTCCTCGCGCTTGGGCGCGCGCGCGGCCACCATCACCTGGCCGCCGAGTGACGGCGCCGCTTCGAGCAGCGTCACCTTGTGGCCGCGCAGCGCCGCCAGCCGCGCCGCTTCCAGGCCGCCCACGCCGCCGCCGATCACCAGCACGCGCTTTGGCTTCTGCGCGGGATGGATCTCGGACAGCTCGGCCTCGCGGCCGATCATGGGGTTCTGCACGCAGGTGATGGACTTGCCCATGCGCAGGCGGCCGATGCAGCCCTCGCTGGCGCCCACGCAGGTGCGGATGTCGTCGAGCCGCCCTTCCATCGCTTTCTTCGGCATCTCGGGGTCGGCGATCATGGCGCGCGTCATGCCCACCATGTCGCACACGCCGGAGGCGAGCACGGTCTCCGCCTGCTCGGGCGTGCTCACGCGGCCGGCCAGGATCACGGGCACCTTCACGACGGAGCGCGTGGCCGCGGCCAGGTCGGCGTAGAGCGCGTGCGGGTGATAGAGCGAGGGCGTCACCATGGCCTCGAAGCGCAGCGTCTCCGAGTTGGAGCCGCTGACCATCCAGTAGTCGGCGATGCCCAGGCCGTCGATGATCCGCGCCACCTGGAGCAGCTCTTCCTTGGTCAGCCCACCGGGGACGAGGTGATCCCCGCTGTGGCGGACGCCGATGATGAAGTCCTTCCCGACTGCGTCGCGCACGGCGCGGAGCACCTCCTGGCCGAGCCGGGTCCGGTTCTCGAGGCTGCCGCCGTACTCATCGGTGCGCGTGTTGGCGAGCGGGGAGATAAAGTTTTCGAGCAGGTGGCCACCGTAGAAGGGAATGTCGCAGCCGTCGTAGCCGCCCTTCTTGAGGCGCACGGCGGCGGCGGCCCAGCAGTCGATCACCTCGCGGATCTCGGCCTTGGTCATGATGTGCGGCCACTCGCGGTGGCGCTCTTCCCGGGTGTCGGAGGGACCCCACAAGGGCGTGCCCGAGTACCAGGAGTGGCCGCGCCGGCCGCGGTGGGAGATCTGCGAGAGGCAGAGCGCGCCGTGGCGGTGGATGGCCGTGCTCATCTCCTGGAACTGCGGGATGATGCTGTCGTCCCAGTTGTTGATCTCGGCCCAGTCGTTCACGGACGTCGGATGGATGCTCGAGGAGCCGAACATCATCACCGTCCCGCAGCCGCCCTTGGCCTTCTCCTCGTGGTAGCGGATGTAGCGGTCGGTGAGGCCGCCGCGCTCCCCGTAGGCCGCCCCGTGCGGGGTGGAGACGATGCGGTTCTTGGCCGTGGTGTGGCCCAGCTTGATGGGGCTCAGCAGATGACGGAGCGGGCTGGCCATGGCTACTTCAGCTTGGCGTCGTAGAGGAAGAGCATGTTGTCGATCCAGGGCTTCCAGTCGAGCCGGTTGCTCACCCCGAAGATGTGGGCCTGCTGGTAGGCCTTGATGATAGGCGCTTCCTCGTAGATGAGCTCCTGCGCCTTGAAGTAGATGGCCTTGCGGCGCTCGGGATCGTTGGTGGCCTGGGCGTCCTCCAGCATCTTGTCGAGGGCCTCGTTCTTGAAGATGGCCAGGGCGGACTTGGAGTTCAGCGAGCTGGTGAGCAGGTCGCCGTCGAAGACGCCGGCGCCGCCCCAGGCCACCAGGTAGGCGGGCAGCAGCTCGCGCTTGCGCCACTTGGTCGTGTAGATGCTCTGCTCCCAGACCTCCACCTTGGCGCGGATACCCACCTTGGTCAGCATCTGGGCCATGGCCTGCATGACCTCGATGTCGTTCATGTAGCGCCGGTTGGGGGCGTGGAGCGTCATCTCGAAGCCGTTGGGATGTCCCGCCTCGCGCAGCAGGGTCTTGGCGCGCTCGGGATCGTAGCCGTACCACTTGATGTTGGGGTTGAAGCCGAAGGCTTCCTTCTCGAGGGGCACGCCCAGGACCTGCCCGTAGCCTTCGAGCACGGTCTTGATGATGGTGTCCATGTCGATGGCGTAGTTGATCGCCTTGCGCACGCGCACGTCCTGCCAGGGGCCCGGCATCAGGTAGTTGGTCATCTTCACCATGATGACGAAGCCGCCCAAGGTGCTGATCTCCACGTGCGCGGTGCTGCTGGACTTGATCTTTCCCGTCTGGTCGGGCGGGATGTCGCTGACGAGGTCGGCCTGGCCGGAGAGCAGCGCGGCCACGCGCGTCGTCAGCTCGGGCACGGGGCGGAAGACCAGCCGCTCGATGGCGGGAGCGCCGCGGTGATAGTCCTTGTTGGCCTCCAGCACCAGCCGCTCGTCCTTGACCCACTCGACGAACTTGAAGGGCCCCGTGCCCACCGGCTTGACCGCGAAGCCGGCGTCGCCCACCTGGGCGACGATAACGTCCACGTGGTCGATGGTGGCGATGCTGGTCCGGCCGGGCGCGCCCTGCTTCGGGTCCAGCATGCGCTCGACGCTGAACTTCACCGCCGCGGCGTCGAAGGGCTCGCCGGTGTGAAACTTCACGTTGCGCTTCAGCTTGAACTGCCAGGTGGTGTCGTTGACGGCGCGCCACGACTCGGCCAGGTTGCCCTCGAGCTGGAGCGTCTTGAGATTGCGGCGGAGCAGCGTGTCGAAGACCTGGCGATCCGGCTCGTGGGCGTTCTTGTCGCAGTGCATGTGCCAGTCGAGCGTGGCCGCCTCGCCCGACTGCACGACCACCACCGGCTTTGGCTGGGGGTAGGCCAGGGGAGCGAGGCACAGGAGCACTGCGCCCGCGATCGCGGCGAGCATGGCGAGTCGTCGAGTCATCGTGGCCCTCCTTCGGGCAGGTATCGTCCGGTCATCAGAGCTGCTCCAGGCTTCGACGCGAGTAGAGATAGGGATCGAGTGTATCGCGGAGCGTGTCGCCCACGAGATTGATGGCCATCACGGTCATGAAGAGCGCGGCGCCCGGGAAGAGGGCCAGCCAGTAGCGCGTGTCCACGTACTGCCGTCCCTCGGCGAGCATGCCGCCCCACGAGGGGATGGCCACGGGCACGCCGAGACCCAGGAAGGACAGTCCCGCCTCGGTGAGGATGGCGCCGGCGATGCCGAAGGTGGCCACGACCATGAGCGAGGCGCTCACGTTGGGCAGGATGTGGCGGAGCACGATGCGCGGCACGGGAAGGCCGAGCGATCGCGCGGCTTCCACGTAGGGCCGCTCGCGCACGGCCAGCGTCTCGGCCCGCACCACGCGCGCGTAGGCCGCCCAGTTGCTGAGGCCGACCACGAGGATGAGATTGCGGATGCTCGGCCCGAGAATGCCGATCACCGTGATGGCGAGCAGGATGAAGGGAAAGGCGAGCTGCATGTCGGCCAGGCGCATGACGGTGTGATCCGAGGCCCCGCCGCGCACGCCGGCCAGGAGTCCGAGCGCCGTCCCGGTGAAGCCGGCCAGGAGCACGGCCAGGAACCCGATCAGGCTCGACGTCCTCGCCCCGTAGATCAGCCGGCTCAGGATGTCCCGGCCGAGCTGATCGGTGCCCAGGACGGCCAGGGTGCCGTCGGCCGCCCTTGTTAAAGGAGGGGTGAACCGGGCGAGCAGGCGCTGCTCGGCGGGATCGAACGGGGCCAGGAGATGAGGCGCCATCGCGCAGATCCCGACCACCACGAGGATCACCGTGCCGACCCGCGCGCCACCCGAGGCCCGCAAGGTCCTCAGTGATCGCGACGGGCGGTCAGGCAAGGCGTATGCGGGGGTCGAGAGCGACATAGACCACGTCGATCAGGATGTTGAGGAGCAGGATGGACGCGCCCACGGTCAGGACCACGGCCTGGATCAGGGGCACGTCCTTGTTGATGACGGCCTCGACGGCCAGGCGGCCGATGCCGGGGTAGGCGAAGACCGCTTCCGTGATGACCGCGCCACCCAGGAGGTTGCCGAGCTCGAGGCCGAGCGCGGTCACGATGGGGATGGCGCAGTTGCGCAGGGCGTGGCGCAGGACGACGGACCACTCGCCCACGCCCTTCGCTCGCGCCGTGCGCAGGAAGTCCTGATGCAGCACCTCCAGCATGCTCGAGCGCGTGATGCGCGCCGTGCGCGCCATGGCCCAGACGCCGAGGGTGACGGCGGGCAGCACGAGTGTCATCAGGCCCTCGCCGCCGTAGACGGGAAACCACCGGAGCTGCACGGCGAAGACCAGGATCAGGAGAATGCCGAGCCAGAACGTGGGCATGCACTGGCCGGCGAGGGCGAACATCATGCCTCCCGTGTCCAGGATGGACTTGCGGCGCAGCGCCGAGAGGAGTCCGAGCGGGAGGGCCAGGAGCAGCGCCAGGACCATCGCGGCCGCGGTCAGGGTGAGCGTGGCGGGCAGGCGCGCGAGCACCAGCGGAAGGGTCGGCTGCTGGTGACGCAGCGAGCGGCCGAAGTCGCCCTGGGCCGCGCGCCACAGGAACAGGCCGTACTGCTCGGGCAGCGGCCGATCGAAGCCGAGCGCCGCGCGCAGGATCTGGTAGTCCTCCTTGGTGCCCTCGGGGCCCATGTAGAGCGCGGCGGGGTCGCCCGAGAGGTGCACGACCACGAACACGATCCCCGTGATGCCGAGAAGGACGAGGAATGCCCACGCGAGCCGCTTGCAGAGATACGCGATCACATCCGACTCCTGAGTCCGGTGGGGGACCGTCTGACGGGCACAAGTAGGATCGCCCGGGCATTATACGGGGTCAGGTCTCACATTCCAACATCGGGCGTCTGCCTCCAGGGCTGTGGAGGGGGAGGTCGTGAGCAAATGTAGGAATGTGAGACCTGACCCCGATCCGGTGAGAGGATGGGAGTAGGGAGGGTAGTCCCATGATGCGAGCTCTGGTAGTCACGATAGCGCTGGTCGCGGCTGGTGCCGCCGGGGGAGGTTTCCCGGCCATGGCGCAGCCGGCCAGCGCGCAGGGTACGCGGATGATCGAGGGCCGGATCGTGAGCCTGCAGGGGAATCAGGTGATGTTGAACAACGGCACAATTGTGACCATTCCTCGAGATGTCGCGCAGCCGACCGAGATCGACCAGGGCGACACGATCAGGCTCAACTACGAAGTGAGAAATGGCCAGAACGTCGCCACGTCCCTGCAGATGATGGATCGCGCGGGCGGCCTGCGGCCCCGGTAGCAGCGCCACGGCGGCTAGCCATGCGCTGGTCGACAGGCAGTCCGGGTAAACATCCGACCGCGTTGTCACGTCTGATAGCGTGACCATGACGGGGAGATCTCTGCCTCCGCCGCGATCGAGCGGCCAGAGCCAGCTCCCGTGAGAGATAGGAGTCAGCCCATGACGGCACGGCGAGTCGTTGCAGTGTTTCTGGCACTGATCATGATGAGCGGGCCGGGAGTCGCGCGGGCGGTCGATCCTCCGCCAGCTCCGACCGCGCCCCCTGCCCCCGCGGCTCCTTCAGCTCCGCCAGGAGTGCCCGTGCCGGCGCCGGCCAGCGACGTGACGCCGGCACGCCTGAGCTATCTCAACGGCGAGGTGTCCTTCTGGCGCCCCGGCGCCCAGGAGTGGACGCCCGCCAAGGTCAACATGCCGCTGGCCCCGGGCGACCTCCTCTACACCGGGCAGGGCGGCAATATCGAGATCCAGGTCGGCCCGCGCGCCTTCGTGCGGGCATCCGAGGGCACGCACATCGGCCTCGACAACCAGGAACCCGACTTCGTCCAGTTCCGCCTCACCGCCGGCCATGCCGCCCTCGACGTGCGCGAGCTGGCGGCGGGACACGCGGTCGAGCTCGATACCCCGCATGGAGCCTTCACCGTCGAGCGCACCGGCTACTACCACGCCGAGGTGACCCAGGAGTTCACCGCGTTCGACACCCACCGCGGCGGCAGCGCCACGGTGACTCCCGCGGGCGGCGCCGCCACACCGGTCGCGGCGAATCAGCAAGTCATGATCACGGGGACCGACTCGCCGCGCGTGGAGATGGCCGCGGCGCCGCCGCTCAGCGCGTGGGATCGCTGGAACTACCAGCGCACGGACTACCTCCTCCAGCCCGCGAGCACACAGTACGTCTCGCCGGCCGTGTACGGAGGCGAGGCGCTCAATCAGTACGGTGGCTGGCGCACCGTGGAGACGTACGGGTCGGTGTGGGTTCCCACCGCGGTGCCCGTGGGCTGGGTGCCGTACAGCACGGGCCGCTGGATCTGGGACCCACGCTTCGGATGGACCTGGCTCGATGATGCGCCGTGGGGCTGGGCACCCTATCACTACGGCCGCTGGGTTTTTGTCGGCAACTACTGGGCGTGGGCCCCGGGGCCCGTTGTCATTCGCCCCGCGTACGCCCCGGCGCTCGTTGTCTTCCTCGGGGGCGGCGTGGTGGTGACCGCGGGTCGCCCGCTCTACTGGGCGCCGCTCGGCTGGGGCGAGCCGGTGATCCCGTGGTGGGGGCGTCCCGGCTTCGTCGGCGTGGCGTCGTGGAGAGGCTGGGGCGGACCGCGCGTCGTCAACAACGTCGTCGTCAACCGGACCACGAACGTCAACGTGACCAACATCACGGTCTACCGGAACGTGCACGTGACCAATGCGGTCGTGGGCGTGCCCGCCGAGCGTTTCGGGCAGGGCCAGGTACAGACGACGCAGATCAGTCAAGCACAGGTGCAGCAGCTCACCCCGGTACACGGCGCGCTCGCGGTCCGCCCGGTCGCGGCCAGCGTGCAACCGGCGACGGGCTCTGCCGCCCCGCCACCGGCGGCCATCCAGGCGCGTCCCGTGGTGGCGACCCGCGCGCCTCACGATCAGCGACCGGCACTGCAGGCGCAGGGTCTCGCCACGGCGCCGGCCGTTGCGCCGGCAGCGCCGCCGCGATTGGTTCCGTCGCCGCGGGCCGCACCTCCGTCCACGAATGCTGCGGTTGCGCCAGAGGGCGGTCCGGCTCGGACTCCGCGCACGGTCCCTGGCCCCGGCGGCCAGCCGGCGCCTGCGCCGTTGGAGAGAAAGCAGAGCACCGCAGAGCAGGCGGCGCCGCCTCCGCCACCGGCCTCGCCCAAGGTTGCGGCACCGCCTCCATCCCGCGACGCCGGGCGCTCCGATGCCCCCAATGCATCTGATGCGCGAAGAGACAAGCGGGCCGTCGTGGTCCCCGAACGCAATGCGCAGCAGCCACCGTCGCCCCCGGCGCGGCCGGGGCAGGAGGTCGCGGCCCCGCGTCGCATGCCGCCCCCGTCGGCGCCTCCGCCTGTCACGCAGAGGCGTGAGCGGGAGGAGGCGCGGCCAGCCCCGGCTCCGCGGCCACCCCAGACCGCTCCCGCACCGGCCGAGCGCCCGGCTCACGCGGAGCCACCCAAGTGAGGTGAGCGGTGACGGGTTTCTGAGGAGGACAGCCCATGAAGCGAGTATTGGGGACCATGGCATTTCTGGCCTTGGCAAGCCTCGCCGGGGGCCTTCCGGTAAACGCACAGCCTACCGGCAAGCAAGGTCCACGTGTGGTCGAGAGCAGAGTCGTGAGCGTGAGGGGTGATCAGGTGCTATTGCATGACGGGACGACGCTGAAGATTCCCCGCAACGTGGCGCATCCGCTCGAAATCGAAGAAGGTGACACCGTCAGGTTCACCTACGAAGTGAGAAATGGTCAGAACGTCGCCACGTCCATACAGTTCAGGGACCGCCCGATCGATGGCATGAGGCGCAGGTACTAGTTTCTACGGGATCCGACTAGCGGCGCTTGGCCTTCGCCAGATCGAGCAGCACGAGCGACCAGCCGATGGTCCGGAGCTGCTCGTCGATACCGGAGCGGGCGCGCCGGTCCGCCGCGCGGCGGTCAGGCGCCGTCGGCTCCTTGCGGCGCCGCCGCTCGCCTTCGCGGCGGTCGAGGACGACCTGGACGGTCTCGTGCCCCGCGAAGGCGCGCTTGATCTGGTCGTAGAGCTCGCGGCGATGCCTGGCGACGATGAGCAGGTGCTTGGTGATGGCTGCGTCCTCGGCCGCGCGGCGGGAGAGCGTCTTCCGGCCGTTCCCGCGAGGCGCCTCGGCCTCGGACACCAGCTTGAGGAAGCGCGCAGCCGGGGTCCACGTGGCGCTCCCGCAGGCGGGGCAGGCCGAGTAGCCGAGCTCGAAGCACTCGTCGCAGTCGAGACAGAGGGCTAGCTTCTTGAGCGGGAGGTGCAGGCCCTCGGCCAGCACCCGGGAGCGATTGAGCATTTGGTCGTGAACCTCCATGTTCCTAGAAGCAAAACACAGTCCAGCCAAACGCCCTACCAAAAATCAGCTACTTAGTTCCTGTTGCCGGCCCAGGGCGATCGAAAGGATGTCGCGGGGCCGGCAGACAGCGTCCGAATTGCGTCAGATGTGTGGGATCCAGGCCACGGACCCGCAGCCTCGCCTTGCGCGTTAGAATGGGCAGCCAGTCGAGGGCTCTCGCTCCCGAACCGAACCCGTCGAGAAGGAGCCGGCCATGCGGAAGATCATCACTCTCGCGTTCGTGGGAATGCTGGCCCTTGCTCTCGCCAGTCCGGTCTACGCGGGCAGAGGGCACGGGGGTGGTGGATCTCATGGGGGGCGCGGGGGCGGATCCCACGGGAGCCACGGGCGTTTTCCCAGTGGAGGCTTCCATCATGGGGGCCATTTCCATCGCGGTTGCTGCTTCGGTCCCGCCTTTGTGGGCGGGGTCTTCGTCGGCTCGGCTCTGGCGTACCCCTACTACTCCTATCCCTACTACTCCTCTCCGTATTACGACTCCTCGTATCCTTACCTGGCGTATCCGGATCCCGTCTATCAGCCGCAGACGCAGCTATCCGTGGCCCCGTCGCGGGAGGTCTGTTACGTCGGCGGGTGCTACCGTCTCCAGGGCGATGGCGTGACGGTGGCCTACCGATGGATCTGGATTCCGACCGTGCCGAATCCGCCGCCTCCTCCACCGAGCGGCCCACCCGCGGGGCCGCCTACATCGGGGACGCTGGCCCCGAGTGACTCGGTGCTCTCTCGCCCCGCTCGGCAGCTCTACCGCTGGGTCGACGACCAAGGCGTCGCAAACTGGACCAACAACGGGCAGGCCGTGCCACAACGGTATCGTAGCAAGGCGCAATGACACCACGCGCCTTGCATCACTCTCGTCCGACGAGATCAGTGGTTCAAGGAATGAGAGCGCGGCCCGGGAGCAACCTCAGGGCAGCCGGACGACATGGCGCAATGCTCCTGGCCATCGTCGTTGCGGGCTGTGTCGCGTCGATCGGGGGCGCGCAGCAGTCTCCCGTCGCTCCGCCGGCGCTGCGCGCGCCCGACGTCGCCTACGAACCCACCGCCACCGAGGTGGTGCATGCCATGCTGCGCCTGGCCAAGGTGACCGCCGACGACGTGGTGTACGACCTTGGGTGCGGGGACGGGCGCATCGTCATCACCGCGGTGCGCGACTTCGGCGCGCGGGGCGTCGGCGTCGATATCGATCCCCTTCGGATCGCCGAAAGCCGCGAGAATGCGCGTCAGGCGGGGGTCACGGATCGCATCCGGTTTCTGACCGAAGATCTCTTCCTGACAGACCTTGGCGACGCCACGGTGGTCACGCTCTTTCTCTCGCAAGAGGTCAACCTCGCGGTGCGCCCGAAGCTGCAGCGCGAGCTCAAGCCCGGCACCCGCGTCGTCTCGCACTGGCACCACATGGGCGACTGGAAGCCGCAAGAGACCGCGCGCATTCGAAGCGCCGGTCGCGATCACCCCATCTATCTCTGGACCATTCCGGCCCGCTGAACACGATCTTCAGCGGGGGCTTATCATCTCGATTCGCCAGATGGGTCCCTTGACGTAGAGAGGTCCATCGCAGCGCACGAAGGCGGGGACGTCTTCGGTCAGGATCACGCATTCCTGGTCATCAGGCGACTTTCCCAGGAGGGTGGCGAAGGCCCGGAGGGCAGCGCCGAGCTTGGGTTTCAGGGCGTAGCGTGTTCCCTGGCGGGCGGTCTCGCCGGTCGACAGGCGCTGGGTGCCCACGGGAACCATCTCGAGCTGGATCATCCTCGGCTTCGGCGTGAACGCCACGATGTGAACGGTCTCGGTGGCACCTGATCCGAGATTCTTGAGGAGCATCGGCGGCATGCCGTTGTAGACATCCGGGGGCAGCTCGATGCTGCCCGTGAGGGTCTCCTCTTTCCCCTGTCGCGTCGACTGCACCTTGTAGCTGCGGGTCTTTCGGTCGAGAACAGCGTCCAGCGTCTCGGGGAACGACGGTCCACGCTGCACCAGCCGGTAGCGCAGCATCGTGAAGACACCCTGCTGCGAGAAGGCGACGTTTTCGTCATGCAGTGAGCCGTCCTTGAAGCGAAGGACGAGTCGGCTCTCGATCCGATCCGGGTGAACCACTTGAAGGAAATCACCGTGCCCCAGGATCTCGCCGCTGATCGACCGGACCAGCAAGAGGCCGTGCGCGGTCCCCTCGACGAGCCGCACGGCGATTGGCGCGGCCACGAGCTCGGTGTAGAAGCCGAGAATGATGAGGATGGCCAAAAGGACACGCGTGGACGCGATCACGAGAGAGCTCGGTAATGGCGGGCGGTCAGACCGAGCCGAGCGTGCCTCCGCGCGGGTGTCCGCGCGACGGCCCGCTCGACCCAGCGGTGGCCGGTGACGATGTCAGCTGCATCGCACCGGCCGCCCTCCAGTTCTACGCGCGATCGAACATGCGGGCGAGCCGACCGAAGGCCAGCGCACCCAGCGAAAGGCCAAAGTCGCGAAGCGCCACGTCGTAGAACCCCGGGATCAACAGCAGGTTCACGATGATGCCCCAGAGCCACAAGGCGACAACGTGAGCTCCGACCGTGGGCTTCATGGCCACTAGGAGGCCGGCGACGACCTCGATCCCGCCCACAACGAGCATGAACAAGTGTGGCGTCACCGAAGCCGGTAACATGCCGGCAAACGCGGGCGCGAGGTACTGATCCCAGTTCACGAGGAAATGGAAGAACTTGTCGAGGCCTGCCACGATCGGCAGGGCGATGAATCCCGCGTACAGGATCGTGTACGCCTGATACGTCGGGCTGTGTTCAGTTCTGATAGCTGTTCGGTAATCGAAGGCTTGTTCTTCCGCTGTTAGTGCGCGTGCATGTCGCATCAGTCACCTCCCGGCCACGATGGTTCGTGGCGGTCAGGGACACATTCAGCAAACCATGTGCCAGAGAGGATCTGGCACGAGCAAACCGGCTTCCGACGCGGAATCTACGGGCATGGCGATAACGAAGCGACCCCATTGGGTACGAACGACCGGCCACCTTTACTGACAGTTGTGGCCACCTAGATGAACATCTTGGCTCGGCGCCAGGCCATCTCGAGCGGCACCTTCAGCCCTCGGCAGACGTGGATGGGCGAGCTGGTCTCGAACGGCATGGCGTAGGGCGACTCGAGGCGACCGGCCACCTCGACCTGCGTCCAGGAGGGGGCGACCTCATTGGTCGACCAGCCGACCAGGATCATGACCGACGGCCGCTCGCGGCCGGGACCCCAGAAGTAATAGCTGTTGTGGGGGCTGCGCGCAGGGGGCAGGCCGTACCGCCGACCGTAGTAGTCGATCGCGCCGGCCTCACCGTAGTTCCTCGTCACGATCTCCGCATTGGCGCGCTCCTCTTCCGGCAGCGCGCGGTAGATGCGCGCAACCTCCTCGGTCAGCTCGTGCCAGCCGAAGCGGTCGGCAAAGTGCTGCGGGAGTGGACCGAGGCGGTGCTTCTCGCCGACCGAGGGCGTGAATCCGAGGGCGCGCTGGTAACGGATGAACGCCTCCACGGGAAGCACTGGAATCGCGAAGGGCGCAGTGAGCGCGCCACTTGCCACTAGCAGCACGAGCAGCGCCGGGCGCACCCAGCGTCGGCGCGGGCCCCCGGAGAGGTCCTCGACCACGAGCGCCCCTGCCGCGAGCAGCACCGGAAAGGCGGGACCGAGGTAGTAGGGCTTGCTGTTCTGCACGGCCAGGACCACGAAGGTGGCGACGAACACGATACCCAGGGCGCGGAACCTCCGTCCGGTCCGCCCGAAAAGTAACCAGGCCAGTCCTAGCATCCAGAGGGGTGCGGTGACCGGATTCAGCTGGGTCAGCTGCGCCGTCGCAAAGGCCAGCGGCGAGAGCTTCACGTTCTTGTAGCGCGTGGCATTCTGCATGAACTCGAGGGTCACCCAGCCGTGGCTCATCTCCCAGAGCACGTAGGGGGTGAAGAGCAGCAGGGCCAAGCACGCTCCTTCCCACAGCTCGCGGCGCTTGAGATGACGTCTGAGCGGCGTGGCGAGCACGGCCACGGCGAGGCCGAAGACGAAGAAGAGCAGGCTGATCTTGTTGAGCAGCCCCAGGCCGACGACCAAGCCGAGCGGACGCCACAGCCGCGCGTTGTCTGTCCGGACGAGTCGCGCCAGGAGCAGGACCGCGACGGCCCAGAACACGAGGTCGAAGGCGTTCATCGAGTAGAAGCCGGTCAGGGCCAAGTACACAGGGGCGACCGCCACCGAGAGGGCCGCGAGGGACTGGGCGAAGGGTCCCCCGCCGAGCTCACGAGCCAGACACGCGCCCAGCCACACGAGGACACCGAAGAGCAGGGCAGGCACGAGGCGCACCGCGAGGAGCGAGTCGCCCAGGAGCCCGCGCACGGCCGCGAGCACCACGATCGACAGCGGGGGGTGATCGACATAGCCCCAGTCGAGATGATTGGCGCAGGCGAGGTAATAGAATTCGTCCCGGAACAAGCCGTATCGCCAGCCGGTGGCCAGATGTAGCAGGACCCCGGCCAGCGCGATGATCAAGACGAGGGCCGGCATGCGCCGATCCGAGTTCGGTTTGACATCCTGAGGCGCGCTCACTAGGGTGATGTTACACGGCCTGCTCGCGCCGTGGTGGAGGTGCCAGATGGCCATCGTGCTGGATCACCTGATCGTGCCCGCTCACGACCCCGTCGCCTCGGCAAAGCTCCTGGCGGAGCTCCTTGGCGTGCCCTGGGAGGCGGCCCGCGGGCACTTCACCCCTGTGTACGTGAACGAGACGCTGACACTGGACTTTGCCGCTCGGGACAAGTTCGACAGCCACCACTACTGCTTCCGGGTGAGCGATGCCGAGTTCGACGACATCTTTGGCCGCATCACGGCAACCGGGATCCGGTATCGCAGCCAGCCGAACGGTCCGACGGACATGCAGATCAACACGAGGCTGGGCGGGCGCAACGTCTACTGGACGGACGCGAACCAGCACATCTGGGAGATCCTGACCGTCAGCTACGCGCGCCAGGAGGCTTCGACCGCGAGCGCTTCCTGACGGGTCAGCGATTGAGCGCGGCCACCGAGAGCAGCTCGAAGATGAGGTTGGCGGCGAGCACGCCCGTGATGGCGCCGGGGCCGTCGTAGGGGGGCGAGACCTCCACGAGGTCGGCGCCGATGAGCTGCAGGCTGCGCAGGCCGCGCACCAGAACGAGCGCCTCGTAGGAGGTGAGCCCGCCCGCCTCAGGCGTGCCGGTGGCCGGCGCGTATGCGGGGTCCACCGCGTCGATGTCGAACGAGCAGTAGACGGGGCCGCCGCTCAGCCGCCCAAGCCGGTCGACGACCCACGCGACTCCGCGCTCCTTCACGTCCTCGATCCGGATCACCTCGAAGCCGTGCGTGGCGTGGAAGTCGAAGTCCTCAGGGCCGTAGAGCGGGCCGCGAATGCCCACCTGGATCGAGCGTGTCCCGTCGAGGAGGCCCTCCTCCATGGCGCGGCGAAAGGTGCTGCCGTGATAGTACGGCAGCCCGAAGTAGCGGTCCCACGTGTCCGGGTGCGCGTCGAAGTGGACGAGACCCAGCCGTCCGTGCCGTCTCGCGAGAACGCGGAGCACGGCCAGCGTCACCGTGTGATCGCCGCCCACGCACACGGGGATGGCCCCCGCCTCGACGGCAGGCTGCAGCGTCTGCTCGATGGCAGCGAAGGTGGCCTCGATCGAGACGGGGACGGCATCGACGTCCCCACAGTCCGCCACCCGCAGGCGGTCGAAGGGATGGACCTTGAGGGCGGAGTTCCAGGGGCGGATCAGGGAGGACTGATCGCGGACGTGCCGTGGCCCGAAGCGCGCGCCCGACCGGTAGGAGCAGCCGCCGTCGAAAGGAATGCCGTAGAGGGCCACGTCGAGGCCTGCCGGGGACGTGACGTACGGCAACCGCATGAAGGTCGCCGGCTGGGCAAAACGCGGAGAGGAGAAGCCGTCGCGAGGCTGAGGGTGGTCTGGATTACTCATCGGTGCGCTCCCCGCCACCAAGGCGCTCTTCGATTCGTGCAACGGTCGCGGCCATGTCGATGCCTCCCGTCAGCACAGGCGCCAGCGGATCGGCCATCTTGTCGAAGCGCTTCGGCACCGTGATCATGGTAAAGCGGGCAGGGTCCAGCCGCGCCGTCACCTCGCCCCAGGTGAGCGGGCAGGAGGCGGGAGCGCCGGGCAGCGGGCGTAGGGAAAACGGCCCCACGATGGTCTGCCCGTGACCATTCTGACCGAAGTCGATGTAGACCTTCCCCCCGCGGGAGCGGAGAGGCCGGGCGACGGTCGAGATCTCCGGCTCTGCCTCCACGCCCAGCACGGCGAGCAGCCGCGCGAAGGTGCGCACCTCGTCGTAGGTGTAGCGCGCCCCGAGCGGGATCAGGATGTGGAGGCCCGTCGCACCGGAGGTCTTCGGATAGCTGGGTAGCTCGAGGTCGTCCAGGATGCGGTGAAGCGCGCGGGCCACCTTCACCACGTCGGTGAAGGGAGCGCCCTTGGGATCCAGGTCCAGCACGAGCCAGTCCGGCCGCTCGAGCGAGCCCAGCCGCGAGGCCCACAGGTGCAGGGGGATCGTCCCCGAGTTGGCCACGTAGCGCAGCGACTCCACGTCGTCCACGACGAAGTAGTCGATCTCGCGCTCGGCGTCCTTCGAGTAGACGCGCTCCGTGCGAACCCAGGCGGGGGTGAACTCCGGGGCGTCTTTCTGGAAGAAGGACTTGCCGGTGATCCCGTCGGGGTAGCGCGTGAGCACGAGAGGGCGATCCCGGAGATAGGGGAGGAGCAGCGGCGCCACGCGCTCGTAGTACGACACCAGGTCGCCTTTGGTGTAGCCGTCGGCGGGCCAGAACATCTTCTTGAGATTGGTCAGCTTGACTTCTTTCGACGCGACCACCGCGGCTACCCCCTCACCCTGCCCTCTCCCCCGAAGCGGAGGAGAGGGATGAGAAGGGATTTCGGGCGGGGTTTGGATGGCCTCGCGCCGGCACTCCTCGGGGCGCTTGTCGCTCCGCAGGGCGATGAAGGTGGGATGTCGGATCCCGCCGTCGTTGGTCCAGTCGCTGAACCGGACCTCGCAGACGAGCCTGGGCTCCACCCAGTGATGACTCTTGCCCTTCGGGATCGCGCCGGTGTCGAAGGGCGGCGTGGCCCGCGCAAGCGGCTGGAGCTTTTCCCAGAGGCTCTTGAGTCCCGCCTGATCGAAGCCGGTGCCCACCTTGGAGACGTAGACGAGGCGCGCGCCGTCGTAGACGCCGATGTGCAGCGCGCCGAAGTGGCCGCGCGAGCCCTGGGGATCCGTGTAGCCGCCGATGACGAACTCCTGGCGACGCTGGCACTTGACCTTGATCCAGTCCCGCGAGCGGCCGCCCGTATATGAGCTGGCCGCCTTCTTGGCCACGATGCCCTCGAGGCGCTGCTCGTTGGCCGCCTCCAGGAAGGCGGGCCCGTGCTCGAGGACGTGATCGACGTAGTGCACGGGCCCGAGCGGAGGCACGAGAAGCCGGAGACAGTCTTTTCGTCGCGTCAGGGGCAGGCGGCGCAGATCGTGGCCGTCGAGCGCGAGGCAATCGAAGAAGACTCCCTCCACCGGCACGCGGGCGGCCGCGGCCTCGATCTCGCGCGGGTCGGTCAAGGCCATGCGCGGCTGGAGCCGCTGGAAGCTCGGCCGGCCCCTCTCGTCGAGGGCCACGATCTCCCCGTCGATCACGAAGTGCTCGACAGGCAGCGCGAGGAGGGCACGCACCAGGTCGGGATAGCGTCCGGTGATGAGCTGGCCGCTGCGCCCGTAGAGCTCCACCTGCTCGCCGCGGCGCGCGGCCAGCACGCGGACGCCGTCGAACTTGATCTCGAAGAGCCAGCCCTTGTCGGAGGGCGCCCGCTCGTCGAGGGTGGCGAGCATGAAGGGCTGACTGCCCGCCGGCACCTCGCGCCGCGGAGCATCGAGCGTATCCAGATGCTGGCGGATGGAAGCGAGCCGGCCCGGCACGTCGGCCATCTCCTCCACCGTGAGACCGGAGAGGATGGATTGCGGATACCGATCGACCAGCTCGTCGCTCGCGGCCGCGCCGTCCGCCTTCTTGAGGAGGAGCCAGTCCTTCTCTGACCCTGACATGCGCGCGAGCGTCCAGCGCCCCCGGAGCTTGTAGCCGAAGAGCTCGACCTCGAGCTTGCCCCGGCGAAGCTGCTCCAGCGGATCCTCGGGCTTCGCCGAGCGGTACCACCCGCGATCCCACACGATGACCGAGCCGGCGCCGTAGTTGCCGGGGGCGATCACTCCTTCGAAGTCCGCGTACTCGATGGGGTGGTCCTCCACGTGCACGGCCAGGCGCTTTTCCTCGGCGTGCACGGACGGGCCCTTGGGCACGGCCCAGCTCTTGAGGACGCCGTTCATCTCCAGGCGCACGTCGTAGTGCAGGCGCCGCGCGGCGTGCTTCTGGACCACGAACATCCGGCCGCCCCCGGGACGGCGCCCCCCGAACGGCTCCGGCGTCCGCTCCGGGTCGCGCTTTTTCCGGTACGCCTCGAGCTGCGGTGCCCGCTCCTCGATCACAATCCCTGGCCCCTTTCCGCTCTGCCTACCACAATCCGTGTACGCCGCCTTCGGGAGTCTTGGAGCATAGCCGGACCCGTGCTACCGTGCCAACTCTCATAGATCCTCACCGTTTGGAGGGTGCCAACCATGCCTCCGCATTCACTGGGCTCCGGAACCATCTCGTTCGGGCTCGTTTCGATACCCGTCAAGCTCTACACCGCCGCCTCCGCGGGCGGGGTCAGCTTCAACCAGCTCCACGCCAAGTGCGGCAACCGCCTCCGCCAGCAGATGTTCTGCCCGGTGGATAACGAGGTGGTGGACCGGAGCCAGATCGTGAAGGGGTACGAGTTCGCCAAGGACCAGTACGTCCGCTTCACGGACGAGGAGATCAAGTCGCTCGAGGGCGAGGCTTCCAAGGTCATCGACATCGCCGAGTTCGTGCCGCTCTCCACCGTGGACCCGATCTACTTCGAGAAGACGTATTACCTGGGCCCGGACAAGGGCGGCGAGAAGCCATACCGGCTGCTCACCGACGCGATGACCAAGATGGAGCGCGTCGCCCTCGCCAAGTACGTCATGCGCGGGAAAGAGAGCCTGGTGCTCATCCGGCCGTCTCAGCACGGCCTGATGCTGCACACGATGTACTTCGCCGACGAGGTACGGGATTTCGGCGAGGTCGGCAAGGGTGAATCGGCCACGCTCAAGGAAGGCGAGCTGGGCCTGGCGGAGCGGCTGATCCAGGAGCTCTCGCACGACGAGTTCAAGCCGCAGCAGTACCAGGACGACTACCGCGAGCGCGTGCTCGATCTCGTGAACCTGAAGGTGGAGGGCAAGGAAGTCACGACGGTCACGCCCGAGGTGCACCGGGCGCAGGTCATCGATCTCATGGATGCCCTCAAGCAGAGCCTGGCCAAGCGCGCGGGCTCTCGCGCCGAGGAGCCCGAGCGGAAGGGCGCGGCGGCGGCGACATCCAAGAAGCCTCCCGTGAAGGCCGAGAAGCGGGCGGCCGCCCCCGACAAGACGGAGAAGAAGGCCCAAGCCGGAAAGAAATGACGAGGTTCACCACCCGAGAGGTGGCGAAGATCGCCGTCCTCCCGGAGGCGCAGATCCGCTCGTGTGTGCGGGCGGGATTGCTCGCGCCGCGGCGCGGGCGCCAGGGCCGGCTCGAGTGGAGCTTCCAGGACCTGCTGCTCCTCAAGACGACGAAGGGCCTGCTGGATGCGCGGATCCCCATGGCGCGCATACGGCGCATGATGGCGTCGCTCAAGAGACAGCTGCCGGACGACCAGGCCCTGTCCAGCCTGACGATCTACGCCGACGGGCGCCGCGTCGTCGCCTGGGACGGAGCCGCGCGGTGGCAGCCGGACTCCGGCCAGTTCCTCTTCACCTTCGACGTCCAGGCGGTTGCCGCCAAGATCGACCTGCCGGAGCGACCGCCGGAGCCGCCGCTCCCCGACATGAAGGAGCCCACCAGGACGGCGGAGCAGTGGTTCGACCTCGGTTGCGAGCTCGATGCCGCCTCACCGGAGGAGGCGCGGCACGCCTATCAGCATGCCCTCGAGCTGGACCCCACGCTGGCCGACGCTCATGTCAATCTCGGCCGCCTCTATCACCAGGCCAATCAAACGGCCGAGGCAGAGGCGCACTACCGCGCCGCGGCCCGGCATGCGCCCGATGACGCCATCGTCCACTTCAACCTCGCCGTCCTGCTGGAGGAAGTGGGGCGCGCAAGCGAAGCCATCCAGGCCTATCAGAGCGCGCTCAAGGCCGACCCCAACTTCGCCGATGCCCACTACAACCTGGGCCTGCTCTTCGACGCCCTCGGCAAGCGCGCTCAGGCCATGACGCACTTGCGCACCGCGCGCAAGCTCTACGGTCGTCCCGCCACGCGCTGATGAGGAGCGGGCAGGGTGAGGGGGAGATGTGACTCCGCGCTCTGCTCGGCAACGCCCGAAGCAGCAGACCAAGAAACAGCCAGCGCCGAACACTCCGAAAGAGCTCGCCCGAGCCGCCATTGCCCATGATGCCCCGGCCGGGCCGTCCGGGGACAAGGTGAAAATCTCCCTGACGCTCACGCTGAGCCGCGCCCAGGCCGAGCGCCTCACGGCCCGGGCCATTCGCGAGGGGAAGAACCTGGACGCCCTGGTGGAGGAGATTCTCGAAAAGGCGGCCGGAGCGCCCGACGATTGAATCGACTTGGGCGATATCTCCTGAGAGTTGTCGTCCTGCTCGTCGTGCTGGTGATCGGGTTCTTCGGCCTGGTGCTGATCATGTCCGAGCTCGGCGGCGAGGTCGTCACCCTGCACACGCAGGCGGCCGGCGGCGGCGAGAAGCGCACGCACCTGTGGGTCGTCGACGACGCAGGAGCGGCCTGGCTGCGGGCCGGCATGTCCGGCTCGGGCTGGCTCGCGCGCCTCGAGCGGAATCCCAATGTCCTCGTCGAGCGCGCCGGACGTCTGATCCGCTTCCGTGCCGTGCCCGTGCGCGAGCCGAAAGTTCGTGACCGGATCCATGCGCTCATGCGCGAGAAGTATGGGACCGCCGATAAGCTGGTGGGCGTGCTTCGCGATCCCGCGCAATCCGTGCCCGTGCGCCTCGAGCCCCTCGGCCCCGCGCGCGAGTGAGCCCATTGCAGGGGGAAGCTGCTACCGGATCACTTCGTCGGCCCGCTGCAGCAGCGATTGCGGGATGGTCAGGCCGAGTGCTTTCGCAGCCTTCAAGTTGATCACCAGCTCGAACTTGGTGGCTTGTTCTATCGGCAGCTCGCCGGGTTTGGCGCCCTTGAGGATCTTGTCCACGTAGCTAGCCGCGCGCCGGTACATTTCGGGAAAGTTCGGCCCGTAAGCCATCAAGCCACCAGCCTCCACGGTCTCATTGAATGCCATCAAGGGGAGTCGCTTCTTAGCTGCGAGATTCGCAATAGCTTTGGCGTTGGCGATGAGCACCGCGTCGTCGATGATGGTGACGGCGTCAACGCGCTTCGCGGCCATCGCGGTAAAGGCGCTTTCAAACTCATTCGGTCCTCGCGCCTCGAATTGCTGGATCTCCAGCTTGAGCGACTTGGCCCTGAGCTCCATCGCCTGCAGGATCGACGCGTTCGCGGGGAAGGTCGGATTGATGAGAACCGCCACTCTCTTCGTGCGTGGTAATGCGTCCCTCAGCAGCTCTAGCCGCTTCGCACTCACTTCGTGGGAGAACCACGTGAGGCCGGTGACGTTCCCGCCCGGCCGCGCGAGGCTGGCCACCAATCCCGTGGCCACCGGGTCGGCGACGACCGGCACGACAATGGGAACCGTGGCGGTTGCCTGCTTGGCCGCGCTGGCCCCCGCCGTTCCCTGGGCCACGATGACATCGACCTTGAGGCGTAGCCAAGATCGCGCAAGCCCGTCCGCAACGCCTCTACCCGAATCACGGAAGCCGACAAGGAGGCGGATGTCTGGCCCAGGAATCCAATTCGCGCAGTCCGTGGCGGCTGTTGCTGGGCGAATGAAGCGACCGGCACGGCGAGAAGGCTGAGCGCGAGGATCCCCAGGAACGTGCGCCTAAGAGTCATTTGGTAGACGCGACCGTAGCACAGCATGCCGTCACGTGACGGGCTCGATTTGGTGGCGAATCGCTGCGCTAGCTCCTAGCTCTTCTTCCGCCGCTTGGCGAGGAAGTCTTCCATGTGGCGCTTGGCATCGCCCGCGGCGAAGGCGTCGTGCTGCGCCTCGACACAGAAGCGCGCCGTCGCCCGGAAGTGCTCCTCGGTGAGGCGCCGCGCCCATTCCTTGTCGAGCTTGAGGGCGAGCGGGGCGTAGTTGGCGAGCTTGCCGGCCAGGGCGAGGGCTTCGCGGCGGAGCCGTGCCGGCGGGACCACCTTGCAGGTGAGCCCGGCCTGGAGCGCCTGGCGGGCGTTCAGCGTGTCGCCGCTCAGCACGAGGTAGAGGCTCCGGCTCATGCCGATGAGGTGCCAGAGGAGACCGAGGCCGAAGATCGCGGGGATCCCGTCCTGAATCTCGGGCATGCCATACTTCGCGGTGGTCGACGAGATGCGGATGTCGGCGAGAAGCGCGAGCTGGCAGCCCGCGCCCATGGCCCAGCCGCTCACCGCGGCGATGACGGGCACGTGCAGGGCGCGGATCAGGTCGTAGAGGCGCTCGAACTCCCGCACCCACTCCTCCGCGTCGGCCCCGTCCATGTCCTTGGCCTCGTTCAGATCCTGGCCCGCGCTGAAGGCCTTGCCGGCGCCGATCAGGACGACGGCGCGGATGTCCGGATCCTTCGCCACGCGCCCGAGCGCATCGGAAAGCTCGCCCTTGAGGGCCCGGCTGAGCGCGTTCAGGACGCGCGGGCGATTGAGGGTGATCACGACGATGCCGGCCTTTTGCTCGAAGAGGATGCTCGAGTACATCGCGCCTAGCGCTCGACGCGATAACGCTTGAGCGCGTCGGGATCGATCGTGGCGCCGAGGCCGGGCGCTTCCGTGAGGCGGATCACGCCACCTTCGAGGTTGATCGGATCTCTGACCACGTCGCCGGCCATCTTCAGCGGCCCGACGGCTTCGCACCCCGGCATGACCGCGTCGCACGTCGCGGCCACCGCCGCCTCGGCCAGCGTGGAGAGGGTGAGGCCGAAGCCGTGGCCGACGACCACACGGAGGCCGGCCGCGGCCGCACACTCGATCATCTGCCGCGTGCGCAGGAGCCCCCCTTGCTTCATGACCTTGACCTTCACGATGTCCGCGGCTTCGCGGCGGATGATCTCGATCAGCGAGGCTGGCCCCGTGACGCTCTCGTCGGCCATGAGGGGGATGTGGATGGCTCGGCGGATCTCGGCAAGGCCGGCGAGATCCGTCCGCACGATCGGCTGCTCGACAAGAGTCAGCGCGTACGGATCGAGCTGCCGGATGAACGCCACCGATTCGGCGAGGGCGAGGCTCTCGTTGAAGTCCACCCGGAGGGCCATGCGGTCACCGATCGCCGCGCGAACGGCGGCGACGCGGGCGATGCCCTCCGGGCCGGCGCCCGATATCTTGATCTTCGCGGTGGCGAACCCGCGGCGCAGCCACCCCGTGGCTTCGCGCGCCGCCTGCTCGGGTGGCACGGTGCCGATCCACGCGTTCAGCGTCACCTCGGGGGTCAGGGCGCCGCCGAGCAGTGAATGGACGGGAAGACCGAGCGCCCGGCCCTTCACGTCGAGGAGCGCCATCTCGATGGCGGCCTTGGCCTCGAAGCCCTCCGCGGTCTCGCGATCCATGAGGGCGAGCGCGCGGTGCAGGTTGAAGGGATCAGCGCTGATGAGGGCGGGGGCGAGTCGCGCGACGGCGTCGTGGATGTCGCTCGCGGACACGAGCGAGTAGCCCGGCGTGGGGTCGACGTTGCCCCACCCCTCGCCGCCTTCGTCCGTCGTGACGCGCACGAGCACGCTGCGCTGGACGGCGGTCGTTCCGTGCACACCCTGAACGGCGCTCCTGAGCGGAACCTCGACGAGGATCGGCGTGATCGCGGCGACGCGCATGGCGTGCCGAGTATACCGTGACGGACGCGAGCCGGCTCGGCACGCTTCGGGCACCGGTGGTAGGATGCGTAGCCATACAGCGCCTCGAGGATTCCCGCGCTGTCTGCGCCACACCCAGCCAAGGAGGTCCCCATGGCCACCGTCAAGCTTCCCACGCCCTCCGAGCTCGTCGCCGTCGGCAAGCAGCTCGGCATGAACCTTTCTGACGGCGACGTTGCCTTCTTCCTCGAGACCATGCCCGGCAGCGTGGCGGCCTACGGGCTCCTCGACGGCATGGCAGACAATCTGCCCGCCGTCCGCTATCCGCGCGCCCCCGGCTATCGCCCCGAGGGCGAGGAGAACAGATACAACGCCTGGTACTACAAGGCCGAGGTCAAGGGGGCCTCGACGGGAAAGCTCGCGGGCAAGCGCGTTGCCCTCAAGGACAACGTCTGCCTGGCCGGCGTGCCCATGATGAACGGCGCGTCGACGCTCGAGGGCTATGTGCCTGACGTGGACGCCACCATCGTGACCCGGATCCTCGACGCGGGCGGCACCATCGCCGGCAAGGTCCACTGCGAGTACTTTTGCTTCTCCGGGGGCAGCCATACCAGCGCCGCGGGCCCCGTTCACAACCCGCGCAAGATGGGGTATTCCGCAGGCGGGTCGTCGTCCGGCAGCGCCGCCGTCGTGGCCGCCGGCGAGGTGCCCATGGCGATCGGCGGCGATCAGGGCGGCTCGATCCGCATCCCCGCGGCCTACTGCGGGATCTATGGGATGAAGCCGACTCACGGCCTCGTGCCCTACACGGGCGTCATGCCCATCGAGCTGACGCTCGATCACACCGGCCCGATGTCGGCGACCGTGGCTGACAACGCGCTCCTGCTCGAGGTGCTCGCCGGCCCCGACGGTCTCGATCCACGCCAGGCTGGCGTGAAGGTCGACACCTACACCAAGGCCCTTACCGGCGACGCCACCGCGCTCCGCATCGGCCTCGTCAAGGAGGGCTTCGGGTTTCCCACCTCGGAGGGTGTCGTCGATGCTCTGGTGCGGAAGGGCGCCGAGCGCTTCAAGGAGCTGGGCGCGAGCGTGGAAGAGGTGTCGATTCCCATGCACCTGCTCGGGCCCGCCATCTGGACCCCCATCGCGGTGGAAGGCGCGACCTGGCAGATGATGAACGGCAACGGGTATGGGTTCAACTGGAAGGGGCTCTACGTGACGAGCCTCATCGACGCTCATGCGGGGTGGCGCGCCCGCGCCGACGAGCTGTCCGACACGCTCAAGGCGACGATTCTCTTCGGACAGTACGTCCTGAACAAGCACCGCGGCCACTACTACGCCAAGGCCCAGAACCTCGCCCGCAAGCTCAAGGCGGCCTATGATGCCGCCCTCGACCGGTACGACCTCCTCCTGATGCCGACGTTACCCATGCGAGCAACGAAGATTCCCGCGCCGGACGCCCCGCGCATGGAGATCATCGCGCGGGCCTTCGAAATGCTGCCCAACACGGCGCCCTTCGACGTCACCGGCCACCCCGCGCTGACGCTGCCGTGCGGCACGAGCGACGGACTCCCCGCCGGTCTGATGCTCGTCGGGAAGCATTGGGACGAGTCGACCATTTACCGGGCCGCCCAGTTGCGAGCCAGACGAGGCGCGAGCGGGCCGGCAGCCCGAGGCGTACGTGGGTGTACGTTGAGGGTTGCCGGCCCGCTCGCAACGAAGTATGGCGAAGTAAATTGCCCCTGTGCCACCCCTTGACGGTTCCGGAGTCCATGGATAGCATGGCGCGTGATCATCGAACCGCGCGTGGTGCGTTGGAGTGTCCGCAGTGCCCAGACAGGCGGCTGACGGCGTGGGACGCTACCGCCTCGGCATCGACATCGGCGGCACGTTCACCGACTTCAGTCTCCTGGACGAGGTGACGGGCGAGCTCTCGAGCTTCAAGTCCCCGACCGTGCCCGACGATCCCGGCCGCGGCGTGCTCGACGGCCTCCGCGCCCTCGTGACCGAGCGGGGCTTCGACCTCCAGGCCATCGACTACCTGGTCCATGGCACGACGATCGCCATCAACACCGTCATCCAGCGCAACGGCGCCTCGCTGGGGCTCCTGGTCACCGCGGGCTTCGGTGACCTGCTCGAGATCCAGCGGCTCCGGCTCGCCAGCCCGGTGAACTTCACGGCGACGCGCCCGCTCCCCCTCATCCCGCGCTACCGCGTGGGTGAGGTGACCGAGCGCATCCTGAGCGACGGCACCGTCGACACCGCGCTCGACCGCGAGGAGCTCCTCCGTGAGGCGACGCGCCTCGTCGAGCGGGAGGGCGCCGAGGCCCTCGTCGTCTCGTTCGTCAACGCGTACCGGACGCCCGCCCACGAGGCGGAGGCGCGCAAGGTGCTGGCGGAGCGCTTCCCCGGGCTCCACGTCACCTGCTCGCACGAGGTCTGGCCCCAGATCCGCGAGTACGAGCGCACGATGGTGGCGATCATGAGCGCGTACGTGCGGCCCCGCGTGGACCAGTACCTGGGGCAGCTCGAGCGGGAGCTGGGCGGGGTGGGCGTGCGCGTGCCGCTGTACATCACGAAGTCGAACGGCGGCGTGACGACCGCCCGCGATGCGCGTCAGGCCACGGCGGAGACGATGCTCTCGGGCCCCGCCTCGGGGGTCATCGGCGCCACGTCCGTCTGCGTTCGGGCGGGATACCGAGACCTGATCACCTTCGACATGGGCGGCACCAGCGCGGATATCGCGCTGGTGCGCGATGGCCGGCCCGTGTACTCGACCGACGAGACCGTCGGCGACTTTCCGATCGTCATTCCTGTCGTCGGCGTGTCGTCGATCGGAGCAGGCGGAGGCTCGATCGCCTGGCTCGATCCTGTCGGAGTCCTGAAGGTCGGCCCGCGCAGCGCGGGTGCCGATCCCGGGCCGGCCTGCTACGGTCGCGGCGCCACCGAGCCGGCGCTGTCCGACGCCTTCCTCCTGTGCGGGTTCCTCAACCCCGACAACTTCGTCGGGGGGCGGCTCCGGCTCCATCCCGACAGGTCCGCCCTCGCCATGCGGCCGCTCGGCGAGGCCCTCGGCCTCGATCTGGACGCGACGGCCGAGGCGGTGATCGAGGTCGCCACCGCGAACATGTACGCGGCCTTCTCGAACGTGCTCGCCCGTCACGGGCTCGACCCGCGCGACTTCGCCCTGGTCGCCTTCGGGGGCGCCGGTCCCATCGAGGCTACGTGAAGACCATTCACCGGAAGCTCTCGGCGACCTCGGGCAAGCTGCTTGCCGCCGAGTGCGCGGAGCTGTCCGTGCGCGCGAAGCGCTGGCTCGGCGAGGAGGCGCCCGCCGTCTCGGACAGCACGATCGCCCACAGCGCCGACCTCCGCTACGTGGGCCAGGCGTTCCAGATCGAGGTGCCGATCGACCCCGCGTGGCTCGAGGAACCCGACACGGGCAGGCTGCGCGCCGCCTTCCACGATCGCCACGAGCGCCTGTACGCCCACGCCGACCGCGCCGCCGACGTGGAGCTGATCGACCTGCGCGCGACGATCACCGGCGCCACGCCGAAGCCCGAGCTCAAGGCGGTGCCGACCGGGCGCGGTCCGGCGACCCCGGCGGGGAGACGCCCCATTCACTACCGGAAGCAGCGATACGACGCCGCCGTGTACAACCGGCGCGACCTCCTCGCCGGCCAGCACATCGATGGCCCGGCCGTCATTGAACAGGAAGATACGACGACCCTGGTGCCGGCGGGTTTCCGCGGGTCCGTCGACGCGTTCGGCAACCTCGTGATCGAGAGACGGTGACCGTGGCCATCGATCGGGTGACCCTCGAGGTCCTGCGCAATCACTACCAGGCGGTGGTGGAGGACATGGCGCGGATCATGGAGCGCACCGCCTACACGACCTTCGTGAAGGAGACGGCGGACTTCTCGACCGGGCTCGTGTCCAGCGGCGGGGAGTACGTCGCGTATCCCTGGAACCTGGGCGCCTCGTCGTATCTCGGGCTCAACATGGCCCACACCCTCGCCTATTTCGACCACTACGACGAGGGCGACATCGTCATCTGCAACGACGCCTACCTGTCGGGGCCGCTCTGCACGCATCTGCCGGACATCCACATCCTCCGTCCGATCTTCCACGCGGGGCGCATCATCTGCTGGGGCTACGCCTTTGTTCATTCGTCCGACATCGGGGGGGCGGTGCCGGCGAGCGTGTGGCCGCGGGCGACCGAGATCTTCCAGGAAGGGCTGCGGCTCCGGCCCACCAAGCTCTTCCGGGCCGGCGTCCTCCAGGAGGACGTCAAGAACCTGATCTCGGACAACTGCCGCATTCCCGAGGTCAACTGGGGCGACATCAAGGCGATGGTGGCGGCGGTCAGCTCGTGCGACCGGCGCATCCAGGAGATGATCGGCAAGTTCGGTCTCGCCACGGTGGTCGAGGGGATCGACGCGGTTCTCGACTACGCGGAGCAGCGGGCGCGGGCGGCGATCCGGAAGATCCCCGACGGCACGTACCGGTTCACCGAGTACATGGAGGACGACCTCCGCTCGGAGGTGCCGATCCGCATCGAGGTTGCGCTGACCATCGAGGGCGACACGATCCATCTCGATTTCACGGGCACCGATCCCCAGGTGAGCTCGGCCCTCAACATCGCGAGCCACGGAGTGACGCACCCCTTCCTGTGCCAGGCGATCAACGCCTACCTCGTCACCGAGGACCCGGGAATCCCCAAGGCCTCGAGTATCCTGCGCCCGGTGCGGGTGACGGCGCCGCCCGGCTGTCTCGTCAACGCGCTCTTTCCGTCGCCGATCGGCGTGCGCTACGGGACCGTGCTGAGAGTCTTCGACGCGGTCCTCGGCGCGCTCGCCCAGGCCCTCCCCGGCCGCGTGCCCGCCGCGCCGGCGGGCGGCATCTCGCCCGTCGTCGCCTCGGTCCTGGACCTCATGACCGGCCAGCGTCAGGTCCAGGTCGTCGAGCCCATGCTGGGCGGAGGTGGGGGCCGCCCCGAGATGGACGGGATCAGCGGCGCCGATTCCACCGCGGGCTTCCTCCGGAACACGCCGGTCGAGAGCATCGAGGCTGAAGTGCCGATCGTCATGCGCCGCTATCATCTGATCCCCGACACGGGCGGAGCGGGAGAGTATCGCGGCGGCCTCGCCGTCCGGCTCGACTTCCAGGTGTTTCACCCACACGCCATCGTGACGGCGCGCGGGATGGAGCGATGCCGCCTGGAGCCGTGGGGCGTGGCCGGCGGCCGCGCGGGCACGTCGGGAAGCTGCGTGGTCAACCGCGGGACACCGAGAGCGCGCGACATCGGCAAGGTCGACGTGCTGCACCTCGAGCCCGGCGACGTCGTCAGCTTCTTCTCGCCGAGCGGGGGCGGCCACGGCGATCCGCGCCGTCGGGATCCGGTGGCGGTGCAGAATGACGTGCGCGCGGGGTTCCTCAGCGTCGAGCGGGCCCGCGCCGCGTACGGGGTGGCGCTGGTGGGCGGTCAGGTCGATGCGAAGGCCACCGCGGGCTTGCGCGCGGCCATGCCCGCCCCGCCCAACGGGGGATTCGACTTCGGCGAGCGCCGGGCCGAGATGGAGCGTCGCTGGCCACTGGCGATCCAGGATGCCGCGTTCCGGGTCCTCGAGAGCGTCCCGGCGGCCGTGCGCGACTGGGGCAAGCACCAGATCTACGAGCGGATCCGGGAGATCGCAGCCGCGCGCCCGCCCACCACGGCCGACGTGGACGAAGCCTGGGCCGACATCAGGGGGCGCTTGGCGCGCGCGCTGGGGGAGAGTTGATGCACGACTGGATTCGCGATATCGACGAGGCCATCCTTCCGCGGAGGTGAACATGAAGACGTGGAACCACCGCTTCACCGCACTCGGACTCGCCCTGCTGCTCTCGACCCTCGGGTCGATCACGGCCCGCGCCGACAGCACGCAGGGGATCACCGACACCACCATCAGGATCGGGAACATGGGGCCGTACACGGGCGACGCCTCGAGCTTCAGCGCGCTCAACTACGGACCCATGGCCTACTTCCGCTACATCAACAGCCAGGGCGGCATCCACGGGCGAAAGTTCGAGATGGTCACCGCCGACGACGCGTGCAAGGAGACCACGGGCATCGCTGCGGCCAAGAAGCTCATCTACCAGGACAAGGTGTTCATGGTCCTGGTCACGCCGTGCAGCGGTGTGGCCATGGCCATCAAGCCGACGCTCCTGGAGGACGGGCTGCCGTGGATCGGCGTCTCCGCCAATCCGAAGCTGACCACGCCCACCGTGCCCAACATGTTCCACGTCACCTACACGGGCGTCTACTCCGGCCGGGCCATGGCCGGGTTCGCGCTCTCCAAGCCCAACACCAAGAAGGTCGTCCTCGTGGCCCACACCAACGACTGGGCCCGCGGCTACTGCGATCCCGCCACCGAGCTCATGAAGGAGAAGGGCGTCGAGCCGGTGATGAACCTCGCCCTCGAGCGGGGCTCGACCGACGCCACCGCCCAGGCGCTCCGCATCAAGGCCGCCAACGCCGACTTCGTGCTCGGCTGCCTGTACGAGGCGGAGCTGGCCATCCTCCTGCGCGATCTCCACAAGTACAGCATCTCCGTGCCCGTCATCGGCGCCCTCGGGGCCGACTTCGAGAGCACCCACAAGCGGGTGAACAATCCGGCCGCCGTCAAGAACTTCTACCTCCCGTACCAGTTCAAGGCGCCCATGGGCAGCCCCACCATGAAGAAGTGGGAAGAGATGTTCGTGAAGTTCCTGGAGAAGAGCGAGCTGCCCGAGAACGGCGTCCCCACGAACTTCTACTACTTCGGGCTTCCCCCCGCCATCGCCACCGTGGAGGCCTTCCGCCGGGCCGGCCCCCAGCCCACCCGAGAAAAGTTCATCGCGGCCATGGAGACCCTGAAGGACTTCGATACCGGCGTGCTCGCCGACAAGGTCACCATCAACCGCGACAACCACGTCGGCGTGCACGTCATGTACGCGGTGGGGCTGAACGAGCAGGGCAAGCAGACCGTGTTCACGGCGTGGGGGAAGCCGCTCCAGTGAGAGAGTCGCGAGAGGGCTGAGCCCGCTCGCATCGCCGTGCTCGCCCAGCTCGTCGTGAGCGGTATCGCCCAGGGCGTGCTCTACGCCCTCGTGGCGCTGTCCATGACCATGCTCTACCGGGCCACCACCGTCGTGAACTTCGGCCACGGGGACCTGGTCATGGGCGGCGCCTTCGCCGTGTACGTCTTCGTCGTCTACCTGCGTCTGCCCTACCTTGCCGGGGCCCTGATCGCCCTCGCGGTGCTGTTCGGCGTGGGGGTGGCGATCCACCAGGGGCTCATGCGACGCATCATGACCGGGCCGCACCTCGCCATCGCCATGATGGCCCTGGCCGTGGGCTACGCGCTCCGCGGGGGAGCGCGCATGCTGTGGGGGCGCGAGGTGCTGCCCTTCCCGCGGATCTTCCCCGACCGGGCCTGGGCCATCGGTGACGTCGTGGTCACGAGCGACAACGTGATCGTCTCCGGCACCGTCCTGGGCCTCATGGCCGTGCTCGTCGTCCTGTTCAACGTCACGCGCATCGGCCGTCTCCTCCAGGCCGTCTTCCAGAGTCAGCGCGGCGCCGCGCTGATCGGGCTGAACGTCGATGGCGTGCACCGTCTCGTCTGGGGGGCCGCTGCCGCCCTCGCTGCCCTCGGGGGCGTGCTGCTGGCGCCGATCACGCTCCTGTACCCGGACATGGGCGTCTGGGTCCTCGTCCGTGGATTCGCGGCCATGACGCTCGGCGGCTTCGGCTCGCTTCCCGGCGCCGTGCTCGGCGGCCTGATCCTGGGCGTGATGGAGCTGGTGCTCGGCGCGTACCTGTCGACCGCCTTCATCGACATCTCCGCGTACGTCATCGTGATCGCCGTCCTCCTCCTTCGTCCCGACGGGCTCTTCGGCCGGCAAGTGGTCGTCCGGGTCTGACCAGCCCGATGCCCGGCGCGGCCCCCGTCTCCGTCGTGAGGGTGCCGACCCTCGGCCGCTGGGTCTTCCTGCTCGTCCCGCTCCTCGTCTTGCCCGTTCCCTTCCTCGTGAACCGCTACATCCAGTACGTGCTCAACCTCATCCTCGTGTACGTCCTCGTCGGCGTCGGCTTCAACATCGTCATCGGCAATCTCGGGCAGCTCGCCTTCGCCAACGTCGCCCTCTTCGGCCTCGGCGCCTACGCCTCGGGGATCCTCGTCGTCCACGCGGGCTGGCCGTGGTGGACGACGATCGTTCCCGCCGGGCTGATCGGCGCCCTCGCGGGCATCCTGGCCAGCCTGCCCGCCCTGCGCCGGATCCGGCTCTTCTACCTGGCCATCATGACCATGGCCTTCGGGGAGCTGCTGCGATGGATCTATATCCGGGCGGAGCCCCTGACCAACGGCTCCATGGGGCTGGCCGTGCCGCCTCCGGTGCTGCTCGGCCTGCGTCTCTCGAGCGACCGGAGCAAGTTCTACGTCTTCCTCGTGCTCGTCGTCGTCGTGGTGCTGCTGACGTCGAGCCTGCTGCGCTCGCGATTCGGCCGGGCCTTCATGGCGATCCGGGACAACGAGCTGGCGGCGGCGGCCATGGGCATCCCAACCGATCGCTACTTCGTCCTGGCCTTCGCCTGGAGCGGCTTCGTGGTCGGGGTGGCGGGGGCTATGTACACGGCACTGGTCGGGCACGTGACGCCCGAGGCCTTCAACCTGCTCGAGCTGATTCTCCACTTCGCCGTGGTCATGGTCGGCGGGCTGGCGAGCCTGGCGGGATCGGTGATCGGCGCCATCGTGCTCACCACGACGCCCGAGCTGTTCCGGAGCTTCCCGGGGGTGCAGGAGCTCGTGCTCTCGTTCGTCATCATCGGCGTGCTCCTGTTCCTGCCGCGCGGGCTCGTGAGCCTGCTCGCCCGTCGCTGGTCCGTCTTCCACGAGCGGTACTACCGGGAGTAGCCGTGGCCCTCCTCGAGCTGGACGACGTCACCGTGCGGTACGGCGGGCTCACCGCCGTCGCCGGCGTTTCCTTGAGCCTCGACCCCGGCGAGGTGCGCGCGATCATCGGGCCGAACGGCGCCGGCAAGACGACGCTCTTCAACGCGATCACGGGGCACGCGATGCTGGCGGCCGGCTCCATCCGCTTCCGCGCGGAGCGAATCGACGGCCTCGCGCCTTACCTGGTGTCCGCGAAGGGCGTCCGGCGCACCTTCCAGAACGGCGGGCTCTTCGGCGAGCTGACCGCGCTCGAGAACGTGCTCGCCGGTCTCCACACGCAGGTGCCCACGGGATTCTTCGGAGTGCTGTTCGGCATGCCGGCGGCCCGCGCGACCGAGCGGGCGGCGACGAGCCGCGCCCGCGGGCTCCTCGAGCTGATGGGCATCGGCCATCTCGCCGACCAGCCCGCCCGCGAGCTGTCGGGCGGGCAGCAGCGCATGGTCGAGATCGTGCGCGCGCTCGCCACGCGCCCGCCCCTCCTTCTCCTCGACGAGCCCGCCGTCGGGCTGGCGCCGGCCGTCCGCGAGCAGCTGCTCGGCGTCATCCGCCGGCTGGTGCGGGAGGAAGGGATCGCCGTCGTCCTCATCGAGCACGCGATCGAGTTCGTCATGACGGTGTCGGACCGGATCGTCGTCCTCAACGACGGCAAGGTCATCGCCGACGGAACGCCCGCGGAGGTGCCGCGGAATCGCGAAGTGCTGGAAGCCTACCTTGGCCACTGAGGCCGCCCCGCCGCTGCTCGCCGTCGAGAGCCTGGTGGCCGGGTACGGGCACATCCAGGTCCTGCGCGGTGTCGACCTCGCCGTCCGACGGGGCGAGATCGTGGCCCTGCTGGGGGCAAACGGGAGCGGCAAGTCCACGGCGCTCAACACGATCAGCGGCTTCATCCGGCCCATGGCAGGCCGCATCCGCCGCGACGGGCAGGACATCGCCGGCCATCCGCCGCACCGGACGTTCCGGCGCGGAATAGTCCAGGTCTCCCAGGCCCGCGATCTCTTCCCCGACATGACGGTGGAGGACAACCTGCAGCTCGGCGCCGCCATCCGTGGAGAAGCGCGGGCCGGCCTCGCGCGAGCCTACGAGCTCTTCCCGCGCCTGGCCATGCGCCGGCGGCAGAGCGTGCGCTCGATGTCGGGGGGCGAGCAGCAGATGGTGGCCCTGGGTCGCGCCCTGATGGGCGATCCCACGCTCTTGCTTCTCGACGAGCCCTCGGGCGGGCTCGCGCCGGTGTTCGTGACGGAGATCGGGCGAGCCATCCAGCGCCTCAAGGGGGAAGGCAGGACGGTCCTCATGGTCGAGCAAAACGTGCGCCTGGCCCTGGCCATCGCCGACCGCTTCGTGGCGCTACGCGACGGGCTGGTGCTCGCCCAGGGGCCCGTGAGCGACCTGCAGGGCGCGTACGAAGACCTGGTGCGGCGCATTTATCTCTAGCTCACGCGGGCTCCCGCTCTCGCAGGACTTCACGGTGGTCACTAGTGGTACGCTCGGAAGGCCATGAACCGCGCGCTGGAGGTCTTCGACCGAGCCATCATCTGGATTCTCGTTGCGATGATGGCCCTCGCGATCGTCGCGGCGACGGCGGATCTGGTGTGGGTTTTCGCCATCGGCCTGCTCAGCTCTCCGTTCGACTTTCTGACCGTCACCGAGTTACTCGACGTGTTCGGTGCCTTCTTGATCGTGCTGATCGGACTCGAGCTGCTGGCCACGGTCAAGAGCTACGCCAAGGAGCACCGTGTGCACGTCGAGGCGGTGCTGCTGGTCTCCTTGATCGCCGTCCTGCGCAAGCTGATCACCCTCGATCTCAAGACGGTGCCACCGGCCACCGTGCTCGCGGTGGCCGGACTTGTCGGTGCGCTCGCCGGCGCATACTGGCTGATGCGGAAATCCGTGCGCGGCGCGGAGCACTTCGGCGATTCGACCAGGGACCGGTGACGGACCCGTGCAGATCGGCGTCGACATCGGCGGCACCTTCACCGACATCGTGGCCCTCGACGGGCAGGGCCGCCTCGTCC
>QHSC01000013.1:0-11034 GCA_003220345.1 Candidatus Rokuibacteriota bacterium
TGAGCATGGAGGGGATGATCTTCGCGGCCTGGCCTTCGGCGTGGAAGCGGACGAGCCCGAAGATCATCTTGTAGTTGTCCAGGGTGATCTCGGGCGGAATGAAGGACAGGGGTCGGGCCATGAGATTGCGCTGGTAGGAGATGCTGGTGATGAAGAGCCAGACGAAGGGGCCGATCAGCCAGATGGCCACCGCCACGAGCAGCCCATACAGCACGAGCCGGCTGCCCGTGGACCGCCGGCGGTAGCTGCCGCCCCGGTATCCGCGAGTTGTTGCCACGGCGCCCTCACTCACTCAGCACTCACCTCGTCGCTCGAAGCGAGCGTCTCAGTTCGAACTGCGGCCCTCTCCCCAGAGGGGAGAGGGATTTTCTAATAATGGCCATCCCGTCAGGCCTCGGGCTCGAAGCGGGCCAGGAGGAGCCGCTGGTAGACGAAGGTGAGGAGGAGGCAAAGGGCGGTCAGCGTGTAGAGGATCGCGGTGCCCGGGCCGAACTTGAAGAACGTGAAGGTCGTCTGGAATCCGAGCCACGAGACGGTCGTCGTGTCGTGCCCGGGGCCGCCCATGGTCAGCACGTAGATCAGGTCGAGCATCAGGAACCCGTTCACCGTGGCGAGCACCAGGACGAGGAACACGATGGGCCGCAGCGCGGGCAGGGTGACGTGGCGGAAGCGCTGCCAGTAGTCCGCCCCGTCCACCTCCGCCGCGCTGTAGAGATCCTCCTGCACCGATTGCATGCCGGCCAGGAAGAGCAGGGTGGCGAACGGGGCCTGGTTCCACATGTAGACCGAGACGAGGACATTCAGCGCGCTGAAGCCGTCCTTGAAGAAGGCGATGTAGCCGTGGATGAGGCCGAGCTTCGCGAGCAAGGCGTTCAGCGCCCCGAACTCGAAGTCGAGGAGTCCCACCCAGAGGAGCCCGACCACGACGCGCGAGAGCGACCAGGGAATCAGGAGGAGGCTCCGCATGAGCGGCCGCCCGTTGAACCGCTCGTGCAGCACGAGGGCCATGCCCATGCCGATGACGGTGGCCTCGAGCACGAAGGCCCCGACGAAGTAGAGGGTGCGCCAGAGCGAGCTCCAGTAGAGCGGATCGTCGAGGATCCTGACGTAGTTCTGAATCCCGATCCAGCGGAAGAGGGGCACGCGCACGCCGAACAGCTCGATGGCCGGGCCCGTGGTGCGGAGCAGATTGACGTCGGTGAAGGAGAGCCAGAGAGAATAGAGGAGCGGGAACAGCACGACGAGGAAGATGCCGAGGATCGCGGGCAGGACGAGGAGAATGGCGAACCAGCGCTCCGAGAGCCGGATCGATGGCAGAGGGAGCCGGGGCGCCACCGCCTGGCCCGGAAGGGGCCGCGGCAGCGTCGAGCGATTCTGGTCGGCGTTCACGGGACGAGACCCGCCCGGCGCCTCCGAAATTCCTTAGGCCAGTGATTTCTGGAGCGCGACGAGCTCCTTGAGTCCCTTGGGCACGGTGGTGACGCCGCGGATGATGTTCTGGACGGTGGCCACGGCCTTCGTGTCGTATTCCCCGTACCACGGCTCCTTGTAGGCGGCGATGACCTTGCCCTTCTTGTACTGCTCGCGCAGGAGCTTGAGGTCGATCCACCGGTCGTACGACTGGATGATCTCGGCATGGTCGTACATCTCGGGGTAGGGGTTATCGAGCCCCGAGATCAGGCACCACTGGCGCTGCACGTACCAGTCGCCGTGCAGGTTCCCCCCGAGGAAGCGCGTGAGCTTCCACGCGTCCTCGAGCACCTTGGTCTTGGCGTTGACCACGTAGGAGTCGGTCCACATGTAGCTGCTGCCGTTGCCGGGGTACATGGCCATCTTGGCCTTCTTGGGGGCGAGCTTCGAGTTCTCGGGCTCGCCCGCGATGGTCTTGAGGTAGTAGGAGTGGTTCGTGTGGTACGCGTAGCGACCCGTCCAGAAGAGGCGGTGCGTATCCGTCGAGGAGGTCTTGGTCAGCACCTCGGGATTCACCAGCTCTGCCTTGTACACCTTCTGCCAGCGCTCCATGGCCTTCGCCGCGCCCGGCTCCTGGTCGACGATGACGCGGTTCTTGGCGTCGAAGACCTGGGCGCCTTCCGAGAAGCAGTCGCTCATGAACTGCGGCATCGTCCCCGAGGGGCTGTTGTTCCAGTTCGGCAGGTAGGGCGTGTCGCTGATCTTGTCCTTCTTGAGCTTCATGCTGTGCTCGACCAGCTCGTCCCAGCTCTTGGCGGGGGCCTTGATCCCCGCCTGCTGGAGCATGGGCTCGTTGTAGATCAGGATGAAGAGACTGGTGAAGTACGGCAGGCCGAGGAGCTTGGTGCCGTCCTTGCTCTTGAGGCTGTCGAGATTGGCCGGGGTCATCTTCTTCTTCAGCTCGTCCGTCCTGGGAAGATCGTCGACGGCCCGGATCAGCCCGTTCTCGAACCAGCGCTCGCGGTTGTTGTGATTGCAGTACATCACGTCGACGACTTCGCCGGCCAGGGCGCGGGTCTCCATGGTCGGGTGGTACTGCGCCCACGGAATCGCCTCGTACTTCACCTGGCCCTGGTACTTCTGGTTGTAGAAGTTGACGTAATCCTTGACGGTGTCGGGCTTGAACACCCAGCCCGAGAAGCTGATGGGCTTGTCCGCATGGGCGGGGGCGCGCAGGCCCTCGCCGAGCACGGCCGCGGCTCCGAGGGCTCCCGAGGTCTTGAGGAAGGTCCGCCGGCTGATGGTTGTCATGAGTCGTGTCTCCTCCGTGTTGGCCGTCGCTGGTTCTGGCGAGCGTCCGCGCTGACACATCGACCGGGATGAAAAACTGGCGTGATTGTGGCGAGGGGGCCGGAGCTTGTCAAGGGTGCCAGCGCGGCTGGCCCAGAGGGGCATTTCCGGCTAGCATGGCTGCGATGCGCACGCGGGTTCTCGTTCACGCTACGTTCATCGGGATGCTGATAGCGCTCACGCTGGTGCCGCCGGCCGAAGCGCAGCGGGGCCTCGGTCGGGGACGGAACCGTCCGCCCGAGCAGGCGCCCCCGGAGACGCCCGCGCCTGGCGAATATTCGCTCGATGGCCCGCAGGCGATCGAGGCCGTCAATCGTGGTGAGGGCCGTCAGGCGCTCGCCTACTACGAGCGCACCGCCACCCAGGCCGAGCAGGAAGGCAACCAGGTGCGAGCGGCGAGGGCCTGGCACGCTGCCGCGGTGGTTGCGGTTCGCCTCGGCCGCTATCAGAAAGGCATCCAGTCGGCGAGCCGAGGCATCGAGCTCTTCAAGAAAGCCCACCCCCGCGACCTGAAACAGGCTGACCTCGGTGCGTGGGCTTCGTGCTATTCCCATCTCGGCTCGGCGTATCGGTCGGTGCGCGACTTCGCGCAGGCGACCAAGGCGCTCGAAGAGGGGCTCGAGTTCGCCAAGACTCGCCTGAGCGGCCGGCACGAGGAGCAGGTCGAGGGCTTCCTCCTGAACAATCTCGCTCAGGTCGCCTATGCCCAGCAGGATTTCAAGACGGCGCTGGCCCGCAATACCCAGGCCGCCCAGTACTTCGAGGGCGCGGAATCTCGGCTCGCGCCCCTCGCGACGGAGCGGAGCCGCACGAACCTGCGTCGATGGGCCGCCAGCTCGTTCCTGGGCATCGGGAGGGCTCAGCTCGCCCTCGGCCATCCCGACGAGGCAGACGCGGCGTTCGACCGGGCGCTCAAGCATGCGCGGCTGAGCGGGCTGCGTGAGGTCGAGGTCGATGTCCTCGGCGGCCAGGGGAGCCTGGCCCTGTCGCGCCAGGACTGGTCGAAGGCGCTCGGGGTCTACCAGCAGTCCATCGCGCTCTCCGATCAGATGAGGCGTATCACCGACCACCCGTACCTCTACAACGGCCTTGCCCGCTCGCTGGCCGGGCTCGGCCGCACGGAAGAGGCGTTCGCGGCGGCGCGGGAAGCCGTGCGCTACGTCGAGGAGCTCCGCGCGGATCTGGGAGACTCCGCGCTGCGCAGCGGATTCTTCGAAGGCAAGCAGGGTATCTACCACTACGCGGTCAACCTTGCCCTCCAGGCCCAGCGTCCGGAGGAGGCCTTCTCCCTCGCCGAGCGGAGCCGATCCCGGACCTTCCTCGATCTCCTGGGCAGCCAGACCACGCTCTCCAAGGGCCGCACGCGCGCGCTGGTCGACGAAGAGGTGCGGCTCCGGGCCCGGCTGGCCGAGGCCAAGGCGGAGGCCCAGGACGGGAGCGCATCGGCGGAGTCGAGCCGCGCCCGCGCCCAGCTCGAGGCGCTCGACCGCGACTACCGCGCCTTCCTCGATCGCGTGAGGAAGGAGAATCTCGAGCAGGCGTCGCTCATGGCGGTGGAACCGGTGACGCTGGCCGAGATCCAGGGACTCCTGCCCGAGGGCACGACGCTGCTCGAGTACCACGTCGACGAGAACGGCGTCGTCGTGTGGGTCGTGGACCGTCAGCGCTTCAAGGTGGTGCGGGCTCCCGGCGATCGCCAGTCGCTCGTCAACCAGGTTCGCCGCTTCCGGGGCGCCATCACCAAGATGGCGCCCATCAAGGACGTCCAGTCCCAGGCCCAGGCGCTCTATCGCCGGCTCCTCGAGCCCGCGCGGGCCGAGATCCTCGGGAGCCGGCTCGTGATCGTGCCCCATGGCGTCCTCCACTATCTGCCCTTCACCGCGCTTCGCTCGTCGTCCGGCAAGTGGGTGGTGGAGGACTTCGCCGTGAGCACGCTGCCCAGCGCGAGCGTGCTCCGCTATCTCACCGACAAGGGCGTGGGCGCTTCCGGCCGCGCGCTCGTCGTCGGCAATCCCGACCTGGGAGCCGACCTCGCCCTGCCGTGGGCGGAGCGCGAGGCGCGTATGGTCGGACAGCGCGAGCCCGGCGCGACCGTGCTGGTGCGCGCTGACGCCACTGAAGTCGAAGTCAAGAAGGTGCTCGAATCCGTGGGGCTCGTTCACTTCGCCACCCACGGCGAGTTGAACGAGAACGACCCGCTGTCGTCGGCGGTGCTCCTGGTGCCGGGTGGCGGTGAAGATGGACGGCTCGAGGTCCGCGAAGTATTCGGTCTGGATCTCCACGCTCGGCTCGTCGTGCTCTCCGCCTGCGAGACGGGGCTCGGCAAGCTATCCCGAGGCGATGAGCTCATGGGGCTCCAGCGGGCATTCCTCTACGCGGGCACGCCCGCCGTCGTGACCACGCTGTGGAAGGTCGACGATCGGGCGAGCTACGAGCTGATCCGCGCTTTCTACAATCGCCTGGCCGCGGCGGGTCCCGTGGAAGCACTCCGGCAGGCGCAGATCGAGACCATGGCCACCTTCCCCCATCCCTATTCCTGGGCGGCCTTTGGCCTCAGCGGCGCTCCACGATGAGCCGGCGATTCGAGCAGACCGGCGCACCGGCGACGTAGGGTTGGAATCCCGGTTGCCGATCATGCACACACTCGCCTTCCTCGAGCCCGGCCACTTCCACGCCGCGCTGACTCTGGGCACGCCGCATCCGAACGTGCGCGAGGAGATATTCGTCTACGCGCCGCCTGGAGCGGAGCTCGACGATTTCCTCGCCCTCATCGACGCGTTCAACCGCCGCGCGGAAAACCCCACGGCCTGGAAGCCGGTCGTCCGGGCGGGCGATCGCTCCCTCGAGCGGCTCATCGCGGACCGGCCGGGTGACGTCGTCATCCTCGCGGGCGGAAACGATCGGAAGATGGCGATGATGCGGCGGCTTCATGACGCGGGCTTTCACATCCTGGCCGACAAGCCCTGGCTGGCGGGGCCGGATGGGCTCGACGATCTCCGCCACACGCTCTCCGGCGGTCCCCTCGCCGTGGAGATCATGACGGGGCGCCACGACATCACGTCGAGGCTCACGCGAAAGCTCGTGGGCGAGACCGAGGTGTTCGGTGGCTTCGATGAAGACAAGGAGGGGCAGCCCGCCATCGAGATCTCGGGCGTCCATCACCTCGAGAAGATGGTCAACGGGGCGCCGCTCCGGCGGCCCGTGTGGTACTTCGACGTCCGTGTGCAGGGCGACGGGATCGCCGACATTCCCACCCACATGGTCGATCAAGTCCAGCGTCTGGTGGCGGCGGCCTCGGGCGCCGCCGCGCCTCCGTCGAGGCTGGAGCTGATCGCCGCGCGGCGCTGGGCCACCCGCGTGCCCCGCGCCCTGTTCGCGCGCGTGACCGGTCGACCAGACTTCCCTCCCGAGCTGGCCGAAGCCGTGGCGGGCTCGGAGCTGGCGTACCGCTGCAACGCCGAGCTGTCGCTTCGTCTCGGCGCGGTCACCGCCGCGCTGGCCACGCGATGGGATCTCTCCGAGCCGCGCGGGGGCGGAGATACCCACCGCTCGGTCATTCGCGGGACACGGGCGGAGATCCGCGTGGACCAGGGCGCGGCCACCGACTACCGTCGCCGGCTCCTGGTTGTTCCACGTGGCGAGGCAACACAGATCAGGGCCGCTCTCGGGCGCGCGCTCGCGAAGTGGCAAGATGAGTTTCCCGGCCTTGCCGTGTCCGAGGCTGGGTCCGGCTGGGAGATCAGCGCGCCCCGTGCGCTCGCTTCCGGGCATGAGAGCCACTTCCCGCTGGTGCTCGCCGATTTCCTCGCCCTCGTCGAGGGCGGAAGGTGGCCGCCCGGTCTCGCGGCAGACACGCTCGCCAAGTACACACTGCTCGCCCACGCCTCGGCAGAGGCGAACCGTCACGCGGGCTGACGGAGGTTCCACGGCGCCCATGTGCCCGGTCGTGCGCCGGATTCGGGCCGACGAGGCGCTTCGGCTGAGAGCCTTCCGACTTCGCGCCCTTGCCGATGCTCCGACGGCATTTGGATCGACTCTCGCTCGCGAGGAGGCGTTCCCCGAGAGTGTCTGGCACGAGAGAGCCTCGGCGGGGGCGGCGGGAAGCGACCGCGCCACCTTTGTCGCGGAGCAGGATGGTCAGTGGATCGGCCTCGCGACCGGGTTGGCCGAGGACCCGGAGGATCCGAAACTGCCAGGGCCCGTGCTCGTGGGCATGTTCGTCGACCGCGCCGAGCGCCGTCGCGGTGTCGGTGTCGCGCTCGTCGAGGCCGTGAGCGACTGGGCGCGGCAGCGTGGAGCGGCGCGCCTGTCGCTCTGGGTCTTCCCCAGCAATGAACCGGGGATCGCGCTCTACACACGATGCGGGTTCCGCCTCACGGGCGAGACGAAATCGCTCGATCGCGCGCCCACGCTGACCGAGCTACGCATGACACGCGTCCTCCCATGAGGCCCCGGCCCGCTTTGATCTGAGCCCGCAGGTCGCTTATAGTTCTCGCCGTATCGGCGGCAGGGGCATTCAGCCTCGCCCCCATCAATCACGTCTCTGAACAGGAGCGCTCATGGCACTGCTCGACGGGAAGACCGCACTGGTAACGGGAGCCGGCCGGGGCATCGGTCGGGGGATCGCGATGGCGCTGGCGGCGGCGGGGGCCAAGGTCGTGGTCAACGACCTCGGCACGGGGCTCGACGGCGAGGGCGTGGGCACGGGCCCGGCTGCCCAGGTCGTCGAGGAGATCAAGAAGCTGGGCGGCACCGCGGCCGCCAATTTCGGCTCCGTGGCCGACTACCCGCAGGCGACCGCGATGGTGGATCAGGTGATCAAGACGTGGGGCCGCATCGACATCCTGGTGAACGTCGCGGGCATCCTGCGTGATCGCATGATCTTCAACATGACCAAGGAGGAGTGGGCCGCCGTGCTCGCCGTGCATCTCGACGGCACTTTCTATTGCACGCGGGCTGCCTCCATCGCCATGCGTGAGCAGAAGTTCGGCCGCATCATCAGCATGTCGTCCGTCTCGGCGCTCGGGGCGCCGGGCCAGCCCAACTACGCGGCGGCCAAGGCGGGCATCATCGGGCTGACGTGGTCGACGGCGAACGCGATGGCGAAGTACAACGTGACGGCCAACGCCATCATGCCGAGTGGCGCCACGCGTATGATCGACTCGACACCGAGAGGCCGCAAGGTCTTCGAGGAGACGGGCAAGTGGCCGAGCGAGCAGGCGGTGGGCACCGAGCGCGACCCGGACAACGTCGCCCCCCTCGCGGTGTTCCTGGCCAGCGACGCCGCCGCGCGCGTCAACGGTCAGGTCTTCCACTCCTTCGGCTATGGCTATGCCCTCATGGCTCCGCCCCAGCCCATTCGCCGGCTCGAGGCCGATCGCCGCATCGATCCCGAAGAGCTGGTCAAGCTCTTCCCGGAGACGCTCGGCCGCGACCTGCAGGATCCGATCGGCACCAATTTCGGGAAGGGCCTGGAGGAGCGGCCAAAGGCGGAGTGGAAGTCGGTCGCGGGAGGTGTACGGTTCTGGCAGGCGCCCTGGGAGGGCAGGTGAGGACAGTCCTCCTGGTCTGTCACGCCAACACATGCCGCAGCGTGATGGCGCACGTCCTGCTCGAGAAGATGCTGGATGAGCGCCACGCGCGCTCGGGCGTGCTCGTGCGCTCGGGCGGGATCGCCAACCACGCGCGCGACGGGATGATTCCCTCGCTCGACGCGCGCATCGTGCTACGCGAGGACGGGATCCATCTGCGCGAGGACGAGATCACGTCCACGGATCTGCGGCGCCACCGCGAGCTGATCGCGGAGGCGCACCTGATCGTCACCATGACGGAGCAGCAGAAGGAGATGCTCGCCGTCTACGAGGAGGCGCACGGGCGGCCGATCTTCACGCTGAAGGAGCTGGCGGGCGAGGAAGGCGACATCCACGACCCGTTCCAGCAGGGCGAGGATCGCTACCGCGCCTGTCGCGACGAGATCAAGCGCTGCCTCACCAAGAGCGTCGACCGGCTTCTCGCCACCCTGTCGAAATGACCTCATCATCCCTCCCCCTCGGGGGAGAGCTTTCGTGACTCCCTCTCCCCCGTCCCGGGGGAGAGGGTCGCAGGTCGAGCCGAGACGCCTGCTTCCGGCGACGAGGCGAGGGCTGAGTAGGTAGGAGGCCGTACGATCACGCAGGCGCTCCGTCTCCTCGCCGCGTGCCTTCTCGTGCTCCTCGGCTGTAGCAAGGGCTCCGACACCAAGGGCCCGCTCACCATCGTCCTCAAGCACGCCAAGATTCTCGGACCCGTCGATCCCATTCCCGCCCTCCTCGCCGAGTTCGAATCGGCGCATCCCGGCATCCGGATCAAGGCCGAGGTGCTGCCCTGGACCTCGGACGAGCAGCGCCAGTTCCTGGTCATCAATCTCGAGGGCGGCCAGCCGGGCTTTGACCTCATGATGCTCGACTGCATCTGGGTGCCCGAGTTCGCGCGGGCCGGCTGGATTCTCGACCTCAGTGCCGCCGGCGTCACCCCAGACGAGCTGGCGGCCCATTTTCCCTCGGCCGTCGAGGCCGGCACGTATCGTGGCCGGATCTGGGCGCTGCCGTGGTTCATGAACGTGGGGCTGCTCTACTACCGCAGCGATCTGCTCGGCCGCTACGGCTTCAAGCCGCCCGAGACCTATGGCGCGATGCTCGAGCAGATCCGCGTGATCCGGACCGGCGAGAGGAATCGCAAGCTCGAGGGCTATCTCTGGCAGGGCAAGCAGTACGAGGGGCTCGTGGTCAATGTGCTCGAAGGTCTCTGGGCAGACGGCAGCACGCTCGTGGGTGAGGATGGCCGCGTCTTCCCCGACCCCCAGCGGGCGGAGGAGGTCTTGCGCTTCATGCGCATGCTCATCGACACGGGGGCGAGCCCCGGCTGGGTCACGGCGGGAGACGAGGAGATCACGCGGCGGGCCTTCGGCAATGGCGAGGCCATCTTCCTCAGGAGCTGGCCGTATGCCGTCGACATGTTCGAGAAGCCCGGCTCGCCGGTGCGGGGCAAGGTGGGCCTCGCCCCGCTGCCGAGTCATGAAGCCGGGCGGCGGGCGCCGGGCTCCACGGGCGGGGCGCACCTCGCGATCACGCGGCACACCCGGCACCCCGCCGAGGCGCTGGAGCTGGCGCGCTTTCTCACCAGCGCGCTCGCGCAGCGCGCGATGACGGCGAGCGGGGCCACCAAGCCCACACGGATGGCGCTCTACCACGAGCCGGAGCTCGTGCGGGCTTCGCCCAACCTCCCGCGCATCCACGACCTGACGCTGGCCGGCCGTTCGCGGCCGGTCACGCCGTACTACGTGATGATGTCGACCACGCTCCAGCCCGAGCTGTCGGCCGCGCTCGTCAAGGTCAAGACGCCGGCGCGCAGCGTCGCCGATGCGCGCCGCCGGCTCGACTTCTTCCTTCGGGATCTGCAGGAATGAGCCCGGGCGGGTCGGCCGCCACCGTCATGCGAAGCCAGCGGCGCGCGGCGGGGCAGGGCCTGCTGCTCGTCGCGCCGGCGCTCCTCGCGCTGGGCGCGCTCACCCTCTATCCCACCCTCTGGGTCGGCTGGCTCTCGCTCCAGCGCCGGATCCCCATCTTCGGCGTGGAGCGCTTCGAGGGTCTCGGCAATTTCTTCTTTCTCGCGACGGACCCGCGCTTCTGGAAGGCGGCCCAGGTCACCCTGGTGTTCACGGTGGCCTCGGTGGCTCTCGAGCTGGTCGGAGGCGTCCTGGTCGCTCTCGCGCTCCGCGGCCAGCGCGCGGGCGCGCGGGTGAGTCTCTCGTTCCTGCTCCTGGCGTGGGCGCTCCCCTCCGTGGTGACGGCCAAGCTCTTCGAGTGGCTCTACAATCCCGCCGCTGGCCTCGTGAATTTCCTGCTCGGCGGCATCGCGCTCAACTGGCTGGGCGATCCGCGGCTCGCCCTGCCCGGGCTCATCCTGGCCGACGTGTGGCGCACGCTGCCCTTCGTCACCGTGCTCTGCTACGCGCGCCTCCTCGCCATCCCGGTCGAGCTGTACGAGGCGGCCCAGATGGATGGGGCAGGCGCCGTGGCGACCTTCACGCGCATCACCTTGCCGCTCCTGCGCCGCATCCTGCTCATCGCCGTCCTCTTCCGGACGCTGGACGCGCTCCGGTCCTTCGACCTGATGTTCGTCCTCACGGGCGGCGGCCCCGCCGGCACCACCGAGACACTCACGGTCTACGCCTACCGCAGTCTCTTCCAGGCCGTGCAGCTCGGTCTCGGCTCCGCCGTCGGGGTGGTCGTCTTC
>QHSC01000013.1:11119-23401 GCA_003220345.1 Candidatus Rokuibacteriota bacterium
CGCTCAAGCCCGAGGCGGAGCTCATGGTGCTGCCCCCGCTCTTCCCGAGCCGTCTCACATGGGAGCACTACCGGGTGGTCCTGGGACAGAGCGTGATGCTCCGCGCCCTCGTCAACAGCCTAGGCGTCGGCATCATCACCACCGTGCTCGCCCTCGCCCTGGGGATTTTCGGCGCCTACGGCATCGCGCGCTACCCGATCCCGGGCAAGGCGCTGCTCCTGCTCTTGATCGTCGGTGGTACGGCGTTTCCGCAGATCGCCACGGTGAGCCCGCTCTATCTCTTGATGCGCGCGCTGTCGCTGCGCGATACGTGGCTGGCCCTCATTCTGGCCAATACGTCCTTCGCCCTGCCGCTGGTCATCTGGCTCCTCACGGGCTTTCTCCAGGAGATCCCCGTGGGGCTCGAGGAGGCGGCCTCCGTGGACGGCGCGAGCCGTCCGCGCGCTTTCCGTTGGATCGTGCTACCGCTTCTGGCCCCTGGCCTCGCCTCCGCCGCGCTCCTGACATTTCTCTTCTCGTGGAACGAGTTCCTCTTCGCCTACACGTTCACGGCCACCGAGGCCAGCCGCACCGTCCCCGTGGCGCTCGCGCTCTTTCCCGGCGTCTTCGAGGTGCCCTGGGGCGATATCGCCGCCGCCTCCATCCTCGCCAGCATCCCGCCCGTCGCCCTCGTCGTCGGCCTGCAGCGCTACCTGGTCCGCGGCCTCCTCTCTGGCGCCCTGCGAGAGTAAAGCGAGTAGCGGGGTCAGGTCTCACATTCCTACATTGGTTCGCTGGACGAGAGTATCTCCCCGAGTACGTCTTGAATCCTGGATCGCGCTGGCGCTAGCGTCAGCACATGGCACGGCCGCTTCGTATCGAGTTTCCAGGCGGGCTATATCACGTTACCGCTCGCGGCAATGGACGCCTGGCTATCTTCGCCGACGACACTGATCGCGAGCGTTTCCTGCTGGTGCTCACGTCTGTCGTCTCGCGCTATCATGTTGTTTGCCATGCCTATTGCTTGATGGACAATCACTACCACATGCTGCTGGAGACTCCCGAGGCCAATCTGTCGCGTGCCATGCGGCAACTCAACGGTGTCTACAGTCAGGCCTTCAACCGTCGCCACCAGCGCCCCGGGCACGTGCTGGAGGGCCGCTTTCATGCGCGGGTGGTGGACAAGAACGCCTATCTGCACGCCGTGTGCCGCTATATCGTGCTCAATCCGGTGCGGGCCGAGCTGGTCACGCATCCAGGGCAGTGGTGCTGGAGCAGCTACCGGGCGACCGCGGGCGAGGCGCCGGTGCCGGCTTTTCTGACGGTGGATTGGGTGCTGTCGCTTGGCGATACGTCCGTGCGGGCGGCGGCTGAGCGCCGATACCGACTATTCGTGGAAGCGGGACTGGCGGGGACGGTCACACCGCTCGAGGCTGTGCCCTCAGCCTTGGTGGTGGGCGATGTCGGAGGCCTGCCTCACGTGCGGGACCAACTCCGGAGCGCCTCCACGCTGGGGGAGATTCCACGGGCGCAACGCTTCGCGCTACGCCTGCCGTTGGCGACACTTTTTGCTGGAGTGAGCTCGCGCGAGGATCGCGATACACGCAGTGTCCTCGCGGTCCGCGATCATGGCTATACCATGAGCGCGGTTGCGGAGTTTCTCGGTGTCCATTACATGACAGTTAGCCGGGCCCTCTCCCGCAGCGAGCGGCTCCGCTCGGGCGTGTTGGATTGTGAGACCTGACCCCAGAGATGACCCCAGAGGCAGAGTCGTTTATAGTCGGGGCGTGGCGCAGCGATTTCCTACAGGGAGGGACGCGTGGAGCTCTTCACCCGACGTCATGTCCTGCTCGGCGTCTCCTGCGCGCTGGGCGCGCTCGCGGGAGTGAGAGACGTGCTCGCCCAGACGCCGCCCGCCACGGCGGGCCCGGTTGACCCGAAGCTGATCGAGGACCTGGTCGCCGCCAACCGCATCCTGGCCGACCAGGGCGTGGTCGACGGGTACGGCCATGTGAGCGTGCGTCACGAGAAATCCCCCGACCGCTACCTGATGTCGCGCTCCATCGCTCCCGAGCTGGTGACGGCGGCCGATATCATTGAGTACGACCTCGACAGCACCGCCGTCGACGCGCGCGGCCGGACGAGCTATCTCGAGCGCTTCATCCATGGCGAGATCTACCGGGTGCGGCCCGACGTGCGCGCCATCGTCCACAACCATTCGCCGTCCGTCATCCCCTTCGGCGCCACGGCGGCCCCCCTTCGTCCGCTCTACCACATGAGCGCCTTTCTGTCGGGCGGCGTGCCCGTCTTCGACATTCGTCAGGCCGGCGGCATGACGGACATGCTGGTGCGCACCGCGGCCCTCGGCCAGGCCCTGGCCCGCACGCTGGGGGCACGGCCCGTGGCCCTCATGCGCGGTCACGGGGCGGTGGTCGTGGGCGCGAGCCTGCCCCTCGTGGTCTTCCGCAGCGTGTATACCGAGGTCAACGCGCGCCTGCAGTCTCAGGCCATGGCGATTGGCGGCGGTCAGGTCACCTACCTCGATCCCGAGGAGGCGCGCCTGGCGGAAGCGTCCGTGTCCGGGACCGTGACCCGGCCCTGGGAGCTCTGGAAGAAGAAGGCGCTCGCCCGCTGAGCCGAGCCCCACGAGGGAATTCGCAGCGAAGGCGTCTGCTGTGATAGAAACTGGCTGCATGGGACTGGGTCCCGGGGAGGCTTCGATGCGGAAGGTCGTGACGGTCACGCTCCTGGCGTGGACGCTGTGGTGGACCCAGGAGCAGGTGGGCGAGCCCGAGAAGTACCGGCTCCTCAGCACGCTGCGGCCGCTGTCGGTGCACGACAACCAGGCTGCGTGCGAGGCGGCGGCGGAGAAGGCGCGGGTGTCGCAGGCCGACTTCTATACCCAGTCCCTCGTGTCATTCGGCTGGAAGAAGTTCCCGAGCTACATGCAGCGCGAGAACACCTTCACCTGCAAGTCCGCCTGACCGGATCCGATCCCCCGAGTCGCGTCGTCGGCGCGCTATCCTGTCGTGAGCGGCGGAGCGCCAACATGGACAAGCCGGCGCGGGACCCCATCTTCCAGGCCGAGCATCTCTTCTTGGCCCATCCTGCCGGCCGTGGTCAGACGGCGGCGGCCATCCTCCACGACATCTCGCTCGAGGTCGAGCGGGGCGGGGCCCTCGCCCTGATCGGTCCGTCCGGCTCCGGCAAGTCCACGCTGCTCCGCTGTCTCAATCGTCTCGCCGAGCCCACGGGCGGGATCGTGCGCTTCAACGGCCGCGACATCCGCTCGCTCGATCCGCGCGAGCTGAGGCGGCAGGCCGCGCTGGTCATGCAGACGCCGGTGCTCTTCGAGGGGACGGTGCGCGAGAATCTCCGGCTCCGGTCGGCCGGAGCTGACGATGACTTCTCCGACGAGCGCCTCGCGGCGAGCCTGGCCGACGTCGGGCTCGATCCGGCGATGCTCGCTCGCGACGCCTCCACGCTGTCCGGCGGCGAGAAGCAGCGGGTCACCATCGCGCGCGCCATCCTCCGGAATCCCGAGGCCCTCCTGCTCGACGAGCCAACCTCCGCGCTCGATCCCCCGAATGCCACCCTCGTCATCGAGACGGTCTCGCGGCTCCGGGAGGCGCGTCGGCTCAGTATCGTGGCCGTGACGCACCAACCGGATTTCGTGCGGCGGCTGGGCGGCACGCTCCTCTACCTGGTCAAGGGCCGCGTGGAAGCCTCCGCCTCGCTGGACGGCTCCTCGGCCGCCCTCGCGGATCCGCGGCTCCAGGCCTTCCTCGCCGGCGAGCTGCCGTCGGCGCCGTCCGAGCCCCGGTGAGCGCGCCGGCAACCGTGATTGACCTGTCGTACTGGCAGGTCGGCGTCGCCCTCGTCTTGGTCGCGGTGGTGATCGTCATTTCGATCCGGCAATCGCTGGGGCTCGAGCGCGATCTCGCCCTGGGCAGTCTCCGGACCATCGTCCAGCTCTACGCGGTCGGCCTCATCCTGGCCGCGGTGTTCGCTTCGGCGCGCTGGTACTGGGTCGTGCTCATCGTGGTCGCCATGACGGCGGTGGCCACCCAGGCCGCGGTGTCGCGGCTGCGGAAGCCCATTCCGGGGCGCTACGGCATCGCCGCCCTCGCCCTCACGCTCTCGACGGCGGCCATCCTCGCCTATGTGATCGGCGTGGTGGTACAGGTCCGGCCGTGGTACGAGCCCCAGTACCTCATCCCGCTCGCGGGCATGATCCTGGGCAATGCCATGACGGCGGCGGCGCTCGCGGGCGACCGGCTGCAGAGCGATCTCCGAGCGCGCGCCGACGAGGTCGAGGCCATGCTCTCCCTCGGCTTCTCGGGGCGCGAGGCGGTACAGCCGCTGGTCCGCGCCGCCCTGCGGGCCGCCATGATCCCCACGGTCAACGGCATGATGACGGTGGGCGTGGTCCAGCTCCCGGGGATGATGACTGGGCAGATCCTGGCCGGCTCCTCGCCGCTGGTCGCCATCGAGTACCAGATCGTCGTAGTATTCATGCTCGCGGCGGGGACGGCGATGGCCTCGCTGATCTTCGTCCGCCTGGCCGTGGGCCGGTATCTGACGCCCGCCCACCAGCTCAGGCGCTACATGCTCTAAATTAGTTGGCAGTTCGAGCTGAAGAGCGAAGCTCTGAGGCGAGTGCTGAGTAAGATCGCACTTTCATCGACCCGGAGGAACACGATGCCGAAGAAGCCGCTGCCGACCGAACAGGAAGTGCGCTCCTACATCCGCGACCGCCGCAACTGGGGCCGCTGGGGCAAGGACGACCAGCGCGGCGCCATCAACCTGATCACCCCCGCCAAGCGCACGTCGGCGGCGCGTCTCGTCAAGACCGGGCGCTCCGTCTCGCTGAGCCGGCCTTTCCCCAAGGACCCCGGCATGAAACATCGACGCGCTCTGCCACACCTGGGACGACGACGCCATGTGGAACGGGCGCGATCCCAAGAAGGAGATCACCTTCGACGGCGCCACCTGGGGCTCCATCGAGCACTGGGCCGAGGGGATCATCACCCGCGGCGTGATGCTGGACGTGCCGCGCCACCGCGGCGTGCCCGCCGTGACGCAGGACTCGCCGATTCACGGCTGGGAGCTCGAGGACATCCTGGTGGCGCGTGGCATCACCCTCGAGCCCGGCGACGCCATCTGCGTCTATGCCGGCCGCGAGGCGTGGCAGGCCGCCAATCCCGAGACGCCCTATGGCCGGCCCTTCGGCCCGCCCCTCGCCCGGCCCGGGCTCCACGTCTCGTGCCTGCCCTTCTTGCGGGACCACGACGTGAGCGTGCTCGTCTGGGACATGCTCGACCATCAGCCCATCGGCTACGACATCCCGTGGGCCGTGCACGCCTGCCTCTTTGCCTACGGCACCGCGCTGCTGGACAATGCCCTCCTGGAGCCGCTGGCCAAGGCCTGCGTCGAGGAGAAGCGTGACGAGTTCATGCTGGTGATCGCGCCGCTCAACGTCATCGGCGGCACGGGCTCCCCGGCGAATCCCCTCGCGGTGTTCTGAGCCGCGCATTCCAGGAGGCGACATGGCCAAGAAGCCGCCCGCTCGCGAGGTGAAGGACGCCACGCCTGACGCCCTCGACCCGCACCACCGCTGGGACCGGCCCATCCAGGCGCCGGGCCGCATGCAGGTGGACTTCGAGGAGCGCGTGGACTTCCGCCGGCTGCACGCGTATCGGATCGGCCGGACGCGCCAGGCCCTGGCGCGGTCGGGGCTGGGCGCGCTGCTCGTCTTCGACCAGCACAACATCCGCTACATCTCCGGCACGGTCATCGGCGAGTGGGCGCGAGACAAGCTGATCCGCTATTGCCTGCTCACGGGCCCCGGCGAGCCGTGGGTGTGGGACTTCGGCTCGGCCGCGCGGCATCATCGACTCTACGCGCCCTGGCTCCTGCCCGACCATTGCCGGGCGGGCATGGTCGGGATGCGAGGCGCCGTGCCCCCGACGGCGGGCCTCTTCGAGCAGGCCGCGCGCGAGATCAAGGAGCTCCTGACGCGCGAAGGCGTGGCGGGCATGCCCGTGGGCATCGACGTCGTGGAGCCGCCCTTTCTCTTCGCGCTCCAGAAGGAAGGCGTCGTGGTGCGCGACGGCCAGCAGGTCATGCTCGAGGCGCGCGTGATCAAGAGCGCCGACGAGCTCACCCTGCTCAACATGGCCGCGGCCATGGGCGACGGCGTGTACCAGGACATCTTCGAGGCCCTCAAGCCGGGCGTCCGCGAGAACGAGATCGTGGCCCTGGCCAACAAGCGGCTCTACGAGATGGGCTCGGACTGCGTGGAGGCGATCAATGCGATCTCGGGCGAGCGCTGCTCGCCGCACCCGCACAATTTCACCGACCGCATGCTCCGCCCGGGGGACCAGGCTTACTTCGACATCATCCAGTCGTTCGTGGGCTACCGCACCTGCTACTACCGCACCTTCAGCGTGGGGCGCGCCACGGCCGCCCAGCACAGCGCCTACAAGAAGGCGCGCGAGTGGATGGACAACGCCATCGAGCTGATCAAGCCTGGCGTGAGCACGGAGCGGATCGCCAAGTGCTTCCCCAAGGCGCAGGAGATCGGCTTCGAAAGCGAGATGGCAGCCTTTGGGCTCAACTTCTGCCATGGTCTTGGCCTGGGGCTGCACGAGCGGCCCATCATCTCGCGCCTGAACTCGCTCGACGACCCCATGGAGCTCAAGGAAGGGATGGTTTTCGCCGTCGAGACGTACTGCCCGGCCACCGACGGCATCTCGGCCGCCCGCATCGAGGAAGAGGTGATCGTGACGCCCAAGGGCGCCCAGATCATCACCCTCTTCCCCGCCGAGGAGCTTCCCATTGCGAACCGGTACTAGCAGCCTGCTAGCAAAGGAGAGGACATGCGACGTGTGCCAAGAAGATCGTCTATTGGACCCACTGGGAGCAGAATCCCGAGTTCAACAAGTGGTACGAGACCAAGGGTAAGGAGTTCGCGAAGAAGAGCGGCTACGAGGTCGAGGTGGTGACCATCCCGTACCAGGGCTACGAGGCCAAGTACCTGGCTGCCCTCGTCGGAAAGTCCGGCGCCCCCGACTTCTTCAACGGCATCGTGCACCAGTGGTGCGGCCAGTACGACTTCTGCGACAAGATGCCGGCCGATCTCGAGAAGACCTGGAGCGAGAACCTGCCCAAGTACATGCTGGCCGTGGGGCAATTCAAGGGCGGGACGTACGGCATCCCCATCGAGCACGGCAACTTCCAGCAGATGTACATCGACGTGGAGCTCTTCAAGAAGGCCGGGCTCAATCCCGACAGGCCCCCGAAGACGCTCGACGAGTGGCTGGCCGCGATGAAGAAGCTGTCGGTGTACGACGCCAAGGGCGAGCCCACGCAGGTCGGCTTCGCCCTCCGGCACAAGGGCCATCCGGTGGGGATCACGGACAAGTTCCTGCCCTTCGCGCACGCCTTCGGCGCCCGGATGCTCAGCCCCGGCCTCGACCGCGCCACCGGCTTCGCCAACGGCCCCGAGATGGTGGCCGCGCTGCAGTTCTACGGCGACCTGGTGACGAAGGACAAGGTGGCGAGCCTCGCCTTCGGCAATCCGGAGGACGCCTTCGGGCAGAAGCGCGCGGGCGTGATCTTCCGTGAGTCGTGGTACTTCGGCTGGCTCAAGAAGAACGCGCCTGACGTCGCCTTCAAGGTCTACGCGCTCCCCTGCGCCAAGGCCTGCCCCGGCGCGGGCAACCTCTTCCCGTGGAGCAATCTCGTCTACAAGAATAGCCCCCACAAGCTGGTCGTGTGGGATTTCCTGCGCTTCATCAGCAATGCCAAGGACGACCTCGAGCAGCACCAGCTCCAGGGCATCCTGCCCGTCTGGACGGTGAACCTCGAGACGCCGTACGTGAAAGGCCGTCCCGACTATGCCTCGACCCGCGAGATGCTCGCGCAGCCCGTGCCGCCGAACTACTACCATCCCAAGTCGAACGAGCTGGCCACGGCGTTCGGAGAGGCGGTGGTCGGCGTGCTCTACGGCAAGGGCCAGCCCAAGCCGTCGCTCGACGAGGCCGCGGCCCGGATGGACCGGATCCTGAAAGACTAGTGCCGCCCCCTCACCCTGCCCTCTCCCCCGACGGGGGAGAGGGATCCGGGCGGAGCCAGCGGGGCGCGTTTCAGCTGTCGGCGTGGACGCGCCTGGCGTTTCCGCGCACGTACATGGACCGCCAGCGGCGGGCGGGCTTTCTCTTCGTCCTGCCCGCCGTGGCCTACTTCGCGTGCGTGTACTTCATCCCGCTCGTCGAGTCCCTCATCGGATCCTTCTACCGGACGCTGCCGGGCGGGGCGAGCCGGTTCATGGGCATCGGTCTCTACGAGCGCGTGCTCACCGATCCGGTCTTCTGGAACAGCGTCAGGAACACCATCAAGCTCCTCGCTCTGTCCGTGCCCTCCACCGTGGTGCTCGCCCTCGCCGTGGCCCTCGGGCTGAACCGCCTGACCCTGCGCTGGCGGAGCCTCTGGGCCGCCATGTACTTCGTCCCCTTCGCCGTGTCGCTGGTGGCGGCCGCCCTCATCTGGCAGTGGCTCTACGAGCCCGTCTACGGCGTGCTCAACCACGGGCTGGTCCTCGTCGGGCTGCCGCCGCAGAAGTGGCTTCAGAGCCTCAACCAGGTGTTGCCCTCGCTGGCCGCGATCAACGTGTGGGTGCGGCTGGGCTTCGACACTATGATCTTCCTTGCCGCGCTCCAGGCGATCCCCGGGGAGTACTACGAGGCGGCGGCCATGGACGGCGCGAGCGCGCGTCAGCAGCTCTGGCACGTTACCCTGCCGCTCCTGAACCCCCAGGTCGTGATGGTGTGCATCCTCGAGCTCATCTTCAACTTCAAGATCTTCGACCAGGTCTACGCCACGACCCAGGGCGGGCCTGCAGGGGCGAGCCAGACCATCATCCCGCTCCTCTACGACACCGCCTTCAAGTACTTCCGCCTGGGCGAAGCCTCGGTCATGGCCGTGTTCGTGTTCGTGGTGCTGCTCGTGGTGACGCTCCTCCAGTGGCGGATCTTCCGCAGGCAGGTGGACTATTGAGAGGGGCAGGGGCGCGGTCCGTTCCCCTGGCCCGCTGGCTCACGGCCGCCCTCGTCGCGGCGGGCGCGCTCACGGTGGTCTTCCCCTTCGTGTGGATCGCCCTCACGTCGCTCAAGACGCCGCCCGAGATCCAGCGCGTGCCGCTCCAGCTCGCCCCCGATCATTGGGGCAACCTCGAGAACTACCGCGAGGTATTCCGCCGCGCGCCGTTCAGCCGCTTCCTCCTCAACAGCGCGCTCCTCGCCACCGTGTCGGCCGTGAGCAGCCTCGTCGTGTCCGCCCTCGCCGGCTACGGCTTCGCCAAGTTCAGATTTCCGGGACACTCCGTGTTCTTCTTCGCCATCATCGGCATCTTGATGGTGCCGTTTCAGTCCGTGGTCGTGCCGCTCTATCTCTGGGTGAGCCGGCTGGGCCTGCTGGACACGTACCTCGGCATCCTGGCCCCCGACCTGGTCAGCGTCTTCGGCGTCTTTCTCATGCGCCAGGCCATCGAGGTGGTGCCGGACGACTACATCGCGGCCGCGCGGATCGACGGCTGTGGCGAGTGGGGCATCTTCTGGCGCGTGGTGCTGCCCGCGGTGACGCCGGCCCTGGCGACCCTGGCCATCATCAAGTTCATGTGGACGTGGAACGAGTTTTTCTGGCCCCTTGTGGTGGTGAACTCGCCGTCCATGAAGACGGTGACCATGGGGCTGATCGGCTTCACCAACATGTACTTCATCGAGTACAACCTGGTGACGGCCGCTGCGGTGGTGAGCGTCCTGCCGATTCTCCTCATCTTCGTCATCTTACAAAAGTGGGTGGTGCAGGCGGCGGTGATGACCGGTCTCAAAGGGTAAGGGCCTGGCGCCCTGTATCCCTCTCCCCCAGTGGGGGAGAGTGCAGGGTGAGGGGGTCGGCCAGCCTACGCGCCGAGCGCGGCGAGCTTGGCCTGGATCTTCGCCTTCGGCACCGCGCCCACGACCTGGTCAAGAACCTCGCCGTCCTTCACGAAGAGGATGGTCGGGATGGAGCGGATGCCGTAGCGGGCGGCCAGGCCGGGCTGCTCGTCCACGTTGACCTTGGCGAGGCGCACGCGGCCTCCGGATGAGCGCGCCAGCTCCTCGAGCACGGGCGCGATGGCCCGGCACGGGCCGCACCACTCGGCCCAGAAGTCCACGAGCAGGACGCCGTCGGACGCGACGAGCGCCTCGTCGAAGTTCTGCTGGGTAAGATGAATCACCGCGGAATCAGATGTCACGTGGCTCTCAGTCGGGTTCATGTCATGTCTCCTCGGCATTGGGATGCGCGGGTAGGCCGAAGAGATGCGCGCTCGAGGCCGACTACTTTGCGGGCATGGCCGCGCTCCATCCACGCGCGGCGAAAATCTCCTTGATCTGCTTGGCGAGCTGCTCCGCGGTCCGCTTCGCGTCGGCCTCCGCGGTGTCCTTCGGCTCCGTGACCGCCTGCAGGCCGCCCTGCACGGCCGTGGACACGGCGATGCCGGCGCCGATCGCGGCTCCCGCGCCCATGCCGACGGCGGCGCCGGGCTTCTTCGAGCTGGCGGCGTCGGTCTCGAACTCCTCCACGAGGCGGGGCCCGGCGCTCGTGCCCAGGTACATCTGGGTGTGCGTCTTGACCTCGCTCGCCCCCGCCCCGAAGCCGATGACCACGCGCCGGAGCCGGTTGCCCTCGTCGATCGAGACGAACTGGCCCTCGATGGCGAGCGTGCCGTCCCCCACCGCGGCGGCGCTTGCCCGCTCGATCGGCAGATCGAGGTCCTTGAGCGCCTTGACGAGCTCGACGGAGAGAGCGCCGGCGACCGAGCGCCCGACCTTCAGCTCTTCCTCGCTCTGGGAGCCGCCGAGCACTCGGCGCAGCCGCGAGAGCGGGGCATTGTTCGGCGAGACGTCATGGGCGGCGACGGCGAAGTCGTAGACGGCGATCCGGGTGGGGCGAGGCAGGGTGTCCGAGGCCGGGATCATCACCGAAGGCTGGACTTTGGTGGACGCGCATCCCGCGAGCGCCCCGAGGGTACAGGGTACACAGCACCATGAGCTGCCAGAGGTAACGCGATGGCGGGATCACGCGGGTAGGATACTCGGGCCACCGCCGTGCAACAAGGGCCGCCGTCTCGCTCCTCGCCCGGCATGTTAGAATGACGCTCCGCTGTCGATCCCTCACCGAAAAGGAGATCTTCATGTCCATCAAAGTCGGAGACAAGCTGCCTGCCGGACAGCTCTACGAGTTCATCGAAGAAGAGCGGCCGGGCTGCACGGTCGGGCCCAATGCCTTCCCCGTGGAGGAAATGGTCAAGGGCAAGCGCATCGCCATCTTCGGGCTGCCGGGCGCCTTCACGCCCACCTGCTCGGCCAAGCACGTCCCGAGCTTCGTCGCCAACGCGGACAAGCTCAAGGCCAAGAAAGTGGACGAGATCTGGTGCATCGCCGTCAACGACGCGTTCGTCATGGGCGCCTGGGGCAAGGAGCAGGGGGCCAAGAACAAGGTGCGCATGATGGCCGACGGCAGCGCCGCCTACACGAAGGCGCTCGGTCTCGAGTTCGACCTGACCGCGCGCGGCATGGGCGTCCGCTCCCAGCGCTACTCGATGCTCGTGGACGACGGAGTCGTGAAGGCGTTCAATCTCGAGGCGCCCGGCAAGTTCGAGGTCAGCGGCGCCGAGACGCTGCTCGAGCAGACGGGCAAGGTCGGCGGCTGAGGGCTCTTCACCCCGCGGCCTCATGCTCGACACGCGGCAGCTCCGCCTGCGCCGCCTGGGCGCCGCCGACGAGACGCGGTTCGTCGCCCTGGACAGCGACCCGGAGGTCATGCGCTACATCGGGAGCCGTGGCGGCACTCCCGAGGAGATCGTGGCGCGCGTGCGTGATCGCATCGCCGCAGATCATGGCGCGCTCGGCTGGTGGGTGATCGAGGGCAGGGACGACGGCGCTTTCCACGGAGTGGCCGCGCTCCTGCGCATGCCCGACGGTGACGACATCGAGCTGGCGTATCGGCTGGCCCGCGCCTCGTGGGGCGCGGGCCTTGCCACCGAAGCGGCCTCTGCCCTCGCGCGCTACGCGTTCGATCAGGTGGGTCTGCCGCGGCTCGTGGCCGTGACCTTTCCGGAGAACGTCGCCTCGCAACGCGTCCTCGAGAAGGTCGGCTTCGTCCACGACGGCATGTCGACCTACAAGACCTTCCAGGTCACCCACTTCACCTGCGAGGCGTCGGAGTGGCGGAAGCGGCGCGCGGAAGCCGGTGACG
>QHSC01000344.1 GCA_003220345.1 Candidatus Rokuibacteriota bacterium
ATCGACGAGCTCGCCGGTGTGTTGATCGACTGTGTCGAAGGCGGGGCGTCGGTGAGCTTCATGCATCCGCTGCCGCGCGACCGCGCCGCGGCGTTCTGGCGCCACGTGGGGCAGGACGTGGCCGCGGGCGCGCGCGCGCTGCTGGTCGGCGAAGACGCGCGAGGCCTGTGCGGCACCGTGCAGCTGGTCCTCGACCAGCCCGAGAACCAACCGCACCGCGCCGACCTGTCGAAGCTGCTGGTGCATCGCCGCGCCCGTCGCCAGGGGCTGGGGGAGGCGCTGATGCGAGCCGCGGAAGCCACGGCGCGCGAATGCGGCAAGACGCTGCTGGTGCTCGACACCGCCAACGACGAGGCGGAGCGCCTGTACGAGCGCCTGGGCTGGGAGCGCGTGGGTGTGATCCCCGGCTACGCCTTGCTGCCGCACGGCGGGCTCTGCGGCACGACGGTGTACTACCGCAACCTCGGCGAGTAACATGTGAGTGCCATTGCCTGCGCGCATCTCGGGAGGTGCCATGAACGAGTCGTGGGAGGAAGCGAGAGCCAGATGCGAGGCCGCACTCGGCGAGCTGGTTGAAGGAAAATCGGAGGCTTTCAAAGAACGATGGTCGCGCTCGGATCTCACGGTGATCATGGGAGCGTTCGGCGGGTATGAACGTGGCTGGGAACACGTGGCACAGCGACTCGACTGGGCAAGCAAGGGAATCCGAGCGACGGGTCGCAGGTCCGAGAACCTACTTACCGTCGTCGGCCAAGATCTCGCATGCACGGTTGACCTGGAACACATGGAGCGCACCATCGATGGGCGTACCGACCATCGGGTCCTTCGCTGTACCCAGGTGTACAGGCTGGAGGGCGGCCAGTGGAAGGTGATTGTCCGGCATGCTGACGAGCTCGCCACCAAGGATCCCGAGCAGAGGTAGGGCGACGGATGCCGACGGCTCCACCTAGCGAGCCGCTGAAGCGGATCGGCCTCACCGCCCAGTCTCGTCGGTAGTGGCGAAGTGCGCGACCCTGGAAATGTGCAGCGGCGGCCATGCTACGCGTAGGACTCATCTCTGACACCCACGGCCTCCTGCGGCCGGAAGCAATGGCATTCTTGCGTGGGAGCGATGTCATCGTTCACGCCGGCGACATCGGGAATGCGGCCGTTCTGACAGAGCTCGCGGCCATCGCCCCTGTGACCGCGGTCCGTGGCAACAACGACAAAGGACCGTGGGCCGAGACGGTGCGAGAGACCGAAGTGCTCCAGGTCGGCCAGGTCTGCATCTACGTGGTGCACGATATCGCCGAGCTCGATCGGGATCCCGTGGCCGCGGGGTTTCACGTCGTCGTGTCCGGGCATTCCCACAAGCCGTCGGTGAAGGAGCGGGAGGGAGTGCTCTACGTCAATCCCGGCAGCTCGGGCCCGCGTCGCTTCAAGCTTCCCGTGGCCGTCGCCGAGCTCTTGGTCAACGGCAATTCAGTCCGGGCTAAGGTCGTGGAGCTCGATGTGGAAAGGCAGCCGCCCCTCGAACGGCGTCGCCTGACGACGCGCCGCCACAGCCGCCTCGGCTGAGGTAAGATGTCCGCCGCACCCCGCTTCCACCCTTGATTGCGGGTCCGCCCCGAGCGGGCCTCCGGAGGAATCCAGCATGGGCGAGATGGTCTCTCTGACAGCGGAAGACGGCCACAAGTTCGCAGCCTACCGGGCGGCGCCCAAGGGCGCCCCGAAGGGTGGGCTCGTCATCATCCAGGAGATCTTCGGCGTCAACCACCACATCAGGAACGTGACGGACAGCTTCGCCGGGGAGGGCTACGTGGCCCTGGCCCCGGCCATCTTCGATCGCGCCGAGCGCGGCTTCGAGACCGGCTACAAGCCGGAGGACATCGAGCTCGGCCGCGGCATCCGCGGCAAGATCGACATGAACGACATGGTCAAGGATATTCGCGCCGCCGTGAAGTCGCTGGCGGGCGAGGGCCTCAAGGTGGGTGTGGTCGGCTATTGTCTGGGCGGCACCCTGGCCTGGCTGGCTGCGACGCGCGTCGATGGCGTGCGGGCCGCCGTCAGCTACTACGGCGGCGGGGTGGCCGACACCGCGACGGAGACGCCGCGCTGTCCGGTCCTCTTCCATTTCGGCGAGACGGACCAGTCAATCCCGCCCGAGCATCACACACGCATCCGGGCCGCGCAGCCCAACCTGCCCATGCACATCTATCCGGCCGCCGGCCACGGGTTCAGCTGCGATGAGCGCGGGAGCTATCACAAGGAGAGCGCCGCGCTGGCGCGCACGCGCACCCTGGAGTTCCTGGCGAAGAACGTCTAGCCATTGCCCCCTGATTAATTCAGCCCTCGCCTCGTCGCTCGTGGCGAGCGTCTCGGCTCGAACGGCGGCCCTCTCCCCCGATGGGGGAGAGGGATGGAGGGTAGCGCTCGGCCCGTTCACTCTCTCTGCGAATCGGGGAGAGGGATGAAGGGCAGTGCCCGGCTTGTCGTCGAGCTGGCCGCCGCGGCCCTCGCGCGTTTCGTTCTGAACACAGCGCGGCGCTTCACGTATCCCTTCGGGCCG
>QHSC01000345.1 GCA_003220345.1 Candidatus Rokuibacteriota bacterium
CTGGCGTCCAGGGCCGATGAGTTGAAATCCTCACTCCGTTGCGTCGCCCTTCTGCTTTTCCTCCTGGCGGCAGGTTGCGCCGGGATTACGACTGAGCCATCCGGGAGCCCGCCGCCCCCACAGACCGGCGGAGGGCCCACGGCTCACGACCTCGATCCGCAGCAGGCCGAACGCGTGCGACGTATCATGGCCCCGCTTGTGAGTCACATGAATAATCCACGCCCGTTGAGTCAGGTTCGCGTTCGCATCATGGACGATCCGCAGATCAACGCGGCCAGCGCCGGCGGGGGCGAATTCTATGTCACACGGGGTCTGCTCGAAAAGGCCAACGATGAGCACCTCAGGGGCGTGCTGGCCCATGAGCTCGCCCATGATGATCTGGGCCACGTGGCAAAGGCGCAAACCCTTGGCGCGGGCTTGAACATCGGGATGATCCTTCTCGACCAGATCTTCCCCGGGAGCGGCAAGCTCACTCCCATCGCCGGGGTACTCGTCGCGAATAGCTACAGCCGGCAGGAAGAGTATGAGGCGGACCGGCACGGCGTGGACATTCTCGCTCGGGCCGGCTATTCCAAGGCCGTCATGATCAATACGCTGACCTGGCTCCTTCAAACGTCGGGCGGGAGTGGTGGAGGAATGCTCGCCACCCATCCGGGGACGCAGGAGCGGATCGACGCGCTGAAAAAACTCTGATGTCGCAGGGGTCTCCTTACGGGCGCGCGGTCATCTGCGTGGGGTCCATGCCATAGAACAACCGGGGCGCGGCCTCGCCGGGGCGCGGCCATGGGTGCTCGGCCAGCACCTTCTCGTTGACGTCGGCGCCCCAGCCGGGAGCGTCGGTGAGCCAGATGTGGCCGTCGCGGATCTCCGGCGGCTTCGTCACCAGCGCGCCCTTCCACGGCACGTCGTCGATGTCGATCTCCATGATGCGCACGTTGGGCAGCACGGCGCAGAGATGCAGCGAGTGAAAATCGGCGAGGTGGCTGTAGTAATTGTGGGGCGCGATGTTGATCTCGCACGCCTCGGCCAGCCGGCCGATCTGCACCGATTGCGAGAAGCCGTTCCACGGCACGTCGATGATCGCCACGTCCACCGCGTGCTTTTCCAGGAAGGGCCGGTACTGCCGCACCGACACCAGGCTCTCGCACGAGGCCAGGCGGGTCGAGGTCGACTGCTTGATCTGCAGCAGCGCGTCAGGATCCCAGTTGTCGTACTCCAGCCACTGCATGTCGTACTTCTCGAGCAGCTTGGCGATGCGCAGGACACCCTCGGTTCGGAAGTTGTAGTTGAGGTCGAGGCAGAGCCCGACCTTGGGCCCCACCGCCTGGCGGAAGGTGCCGATCAGCCGGTCGATGGCGTCCAGGATCTCCACGGTCGGCGCGCCGTCGGTGGTGTTGATCCCGCTCGCGAAGCCGGGGAAGTAGACGGTCGCCGGGTCGCCGGGAATCACCATGTTGGTCTTGAGCGCGGTGAAGCCGCGGGCCACCACCTCGCGCCCGAGGGCGGCGATGTCGTCGTAGGTCTTCAGCGGGGCCGTGCCGAGCATGGTGCCCATGCGGGCCCGCGTGGTCCCGCAGTGCGACCAGTAGAGCCGCATGCGATCACGCATGGGCCCGCCGAACAGCTCATAGACCGGCACCCCGAGCGCCTTGGCCTTGATGTCCCACAGGGCCAGCTCGATGCCGGCCATGGCCTTGAAGGACACGCCGCCGTAGTTCTGCCGGCTGGCCCGTAGCATGTCCCAGTACAGGCGCTCCACGGGACGCGGGTCCTGCCCGACGAGCAGGGGGGCGAGGTCGCGGACGCTGCCCGCGATGCCATACGGGCTGCGGTTGTCGCTGCATTCGCCCCAGCCGACCAAGCCGGTGTCGGTCTCGATGCGGACGAACGTCCATGGCCGCCAGCCGCCGTCCGCGTGTAGCGTCTCGATGCGCGCGATCTTCATAGTGGCCCTCCGGCCCATGACTTACGAATTGGCAGCAGAGACTAGGGTCCCACTCGGGCTGTAGATGTCTCCGGAAAGCTTCGTAGCCTCAAGCCTGATTCTTTGTCGAACAGGTGATACTGCTTGAATGTGAGCCAAACGTGATCGCCGGCTCGGAGATCCTCCTCGTCGGCGGCTTCGGCGTAGACCTCGTGCTCCGCCACGTGGATGCGGAAGATCGTGGCGTTGATCATGGGGAGGCTCACTTTGCCGGCGACGGTTCCCCGGATAGCGTCTTGTCCTTCTCGTCGTGACACTGCGACATCCTCGGGACGGACACCCACGTGGACGTTCCCAGGCCGCTGAGGTTGAGCCATGCATTGCGCGTCTATGAGGCTGAGGGGCGGAGTACCGATGTGCCGGTTCAGGAAGCCCGCCACGAACACGTTCTTGGGCCGCGTGTAGATCTCATCGTATGTGCCCACTTGCTCGATGCTCCCCCGATCCATGATGGCCAGCAGGTCGGCCAGGATCAATGCCTCATAGTGATCGTGGGTCACGTAGACCGTGGTGATGTCGAACTGCCGCAACAGGATCTTCAAATTGACGCGATATTTCTCCCTGAGCGCTTGATCCA
>QHSC01000346.1 GCA_003220345.1 Candidatus Rokuibacteriota bacterium
CATCTACCGGACATAATGCCTCCTTAGATCTAACTTTTACCAAGTGCACATATGTTCAGGGTACAATATATGCCTACAAGATCTGGCACTGATCTTTGATGGTTTTTAAAGTAAAAATTGGCCTCTAAATTTAAAAACTACTACATAAATTATTTATATATTATAAAACTATATAGTCGACATACAAATGTGGTGGACTCTACCTCGTTTCCCTCTGGATTGCGACAACCCATGACCAGTGTCCGCTTCATAAGTACTCCATGGCCCATCAATAATTTTTGTAGTATAAAATTTTCTGCATGGCGTAAAATCTCCCGCTTCACTCGGGGTCTCGCTCTTTGGGCCGGGTCAGCGCTTGCGGGTACCGCGGCTCGGGCCACTTCCGTTGATAGGCCCGCAGCTGCCGCAACCGCTCCAGTTCGTCGTCATCAGCCCAGATCACTAAGCGGCCTGAGGCGACTGCCACTTTACGACTGTGCATCCAGCCTAAGCGTTGCCACTTGTGTACCGTAGCAATCGGCATGTTCAACGTTCGGGCGATATCTGTCAACCAGTATTCGTGTGGCTTCAGGACGCTCCCATCGCCCATCGCCCGCGGACGGGGGCCGTGCAGGCCGCATCGACTCAGCAACCGTGCCACCATGCCGCCATTGAACCGGTCGGTGCGTTTGGGGGGAGAGAAACCTTCCCGATTGAGATGCTCGGCAATCTGCTCAAAGCTAACGCCAGCGCGGCGCAGTGTGTCGATTCGGGCCAGGACCCTCGGGTAAGTCGATAGCTGTGCATAGCGCGCCACCGGGCGGAGCACACGATGCTGGCTCTTCACCCCACCCGCCCAGTGGAGCATCACGTCGACCTGTTCGCTGTCGCCTTGCACATCCACGGTGACCTTCTCCAGCAACAAGCGCACGATCTCTTGCCGATCTTGCGGCGCCGTCTCGGGCGCCGCCCACAATCTCGGCATATCTTGTGCTAAGCGCAAGATCGCCTCGCGTTCACGCGCCGTTAACTCGGTGGGTTGCTCACGGCGAAACCGCGCATACGCTTCTTGCTCGTGTTGCTCATGACGCAGGGCCTCTTCCCACTGCCTCTCCAGCTCACGCGCTACCAGTCGATTCTCGGGCTCTACGGCGCTATACTGCCGCGCCGCGCGCGCCGCGCCGTAGTGCGCCCGCTCTAAGCGCTGCTGCCAATGCGCCTCAAGCTGTGCCCGCTCCGTTCGCAGGGCGTGTTCGGCGGCAATGCTCAACTCTAACGACGCTGGCTGGAGCACCTGCATGATTTGCGCCACGACAAAGTCGTCCAGGAACGCCCCGGACAGGCTGAGGCACCCAGGCACACCGTCATCAATCGTGGCCCGCATGCACGTGTACCGCAGGGGATTGGTCTTCCCACTGTAGGCGGGCATCAACCGCCGGGCGCACCGCCCACACACCAGCAAGCCACCCAACAAGGCAGGGCCTTCGCGCGGGGCGCCGAGCGCGGCGGCAATGGCGCGGTTGTCGGCCAACCGTTGTTGGATCGATTCAAAACGGTCCCAGTTGATGTAGGCGGGAAAGCGACCTTTGATCAGCACCTCGCACGACTCAGGCGGCTTGACGGTGCGGCCTGTGTAGGGGCGACCGGGCTGTTGCTTGCGCGGGTCTACCTTGCGATACCCCCAGCGATAAGCGCCCGCATAGATCGGATGATGCAACAGATTTTGCAACGTCATCCGATTGGGACGACGCCACTCCAGTTGTCCGCGGGTCGCGCCACTGTGAGGGCGAATCGGCAAGCGAATGTCATGGGCCACCAGATACCGCAACAACCCGTGCAGGCTCCCTTGCTGCTCGAACACATCAAAGATCAACCGCACGACCCGCTGCGCCTGCTCGTCCGGATCGAGCTGATAATCCTCGTCGGCTCCCCGCACATACCCCATGGGCGGATGATTCAACAGGTCCCCGCGCTGCGCCTTGTTGCGTCGGCCCTCGTGCATGCGGCCTTTGAGGATGTAGAGTTCCGCTTCGTTCATCATGCCACGCAGCCCCAACAATAAGCGATCGTTGTAGTCGGTCGGATCATAGAGCCCATCGGCATCGGCCAACAAGGTCCCAAAGATTGCACAGAGTTCGAGCAGTTGGTGCCAGTCTTTGTTCGAGCGCGCCAAGCGGCTCAGCTCCAGCCCCAAGATCAGCCCCACATGGTCCAAGCTGACCTCGGCCAGCAAGCGCTGAAAGCCCAAGCGCGTGGCCATGCTCTGGCCGCTTTGGCCTTGATCCTCATCAATCACGATCACCCGTTCGGGCGACCAGCCCCAGGCGATGGCGCGCTCCACCAAGCCATATTGCCTTGCCGTGGACTCCACGTTCTCGGCGACTTGCTGCGGGTGGGACTGGCGTACATACACCATGGCCTGTCGCCGCAGATGATGGTCGTGGAGTTTCGACCCGAGACCACTTACCCTGCTTGGAGTGAGAGCTTGCTCAGTCATTAGACACCTCCTTCGTGAGCAAAAGGCGGTGCCGGGAGATGACTCGAGCCACGAGCTGACTGAGACGCCTTCGATTCGCCGCCGGGAGCGTCTCCCAGGGCGGAGGCAGTGCTACCTCCTGAGACTTCTTGGCTTGAGCCCTGCTGCGGGGCGTAGGCGGGGGGGAGCGGTGTCGGGCTTGAACATACAACCTCTCCTGACTGATCGTTGAGCCGACGTTGACACCATTGTGAGAGCTTTAACAAGGCTGATACACTCATGATTACCACAGGCGGCGGTGAGGGA
>QHSC01000014.1 GCA_003220345.1 Candidatus Rokuibacteriota bacterium
GGTCCGGCGCATCGCCCACACCGCCCAGCACCGGGGGGAGATGACGGCGCTGCTCAGATTGCTGGGGCGCCAGGTCCACAGCGTGTACGGGCCGTCCGTCGACACCGGCGGTCTTCCCGACAACAGCGCGCCGACCATCTACGCGTACCCGGATATCGAATCGCTCATCGCGGGCGAGTCGCGGGGCGGCGCGAAGACCGTCTTGCCCGGCCCCGGCGACAAGCCGAGCACCGAGCGGCCCGACCGGTAGATGGAGCCCGCGTTCCGCAGCTTGCTGTACGACCGTCCGGATCTCTACGACCTCGTGTTCCCGGAGCCCGACCAGACGCGGGCCGAGATGTGCGGGGAGGCGTTCAAGCGCTATCTGCGCCTTCCCCCGGCCTCGCTGGTGGACATCGGTTGCGGCAACGGACGTCTCGTCGAGTCGCTGAGCCCATCGATTCCGGAGTGCTGGGGCGTCGATCTCGTGGAGTCCAACATCGCCTACGCGCGCTCGCGCGGACGGGCAGGCGTGTTCCACGTGGGCGACATGCGCACGGTCCGCCTCGGACGGACCTTCGACGTCGTGACCTGTCTCGGCAACGCGCTCTCGTACATGCTGGCGGACGCGGATCTCGAGAAGGCCATCACCACGTTCGCGACCCACGCCCGTCCGGGATCCCTCCTCATCCTCGACCTGCTGAACGCCCGGTGCTATCTCGACGGGGACGGATTTCGCGAGCGCATCGAGGGGCGGATCGAGGCGCCGGAGTTCACGGCCGATTCCGTGGCCGTGCACAGCCTCGATCGGGCGGCGCGCCGTATGCGGCGCACGCGCACCTGGAGGATCGCGGGCCAGCCCGACGTCGTGGATGACGCCGAGTATCGGCTGCTCTATCCCGAGGAAACGAGGGGGATTCTCGAGGCAGGCGGGTTCGAGCTGCTCGCGATGTACGACAACCGCGAGTTCAGGGACTCGGACCTCGCCGGCAGCGTCACCTCCGAGCCCGACTGCGCGGGCATGCGCGGGCGCAAGCTCTACGTCTTCGCCATGATGCCATGAGCCCCCTTGACAGGGCCGGCGTCACGGGGTTACGTGGCACGAAGATGGACGACCACCGAGGAGGGGAGCGATGAAGATCAAGGCGGCGAATGGCTTTGCCCGAATCCTCAAGACCGAGGGCATCCCGTGGGTGAGCTGCTATCCCACCAATCACGTGAACAACGCCCTCGGCGAAGAGGGCGTGCCCATCCTCATGATGGGCGAGGAGCGCTTCGCCGTCGCCGTGGCCGACGGCTTCTCGCGGGTGACGAGCGGGAAGCGGATCGGGGTGTGCACGGTCATGGCCAACCTGAATGCCGCGGGCATCCAGATGGCCTACGGCGCCATCGCCCAGGCCTGGGAGGACTCCTCTCCGCTGCTCGTCATTGCGGAAGGCGTGGGCCAAGGGGCGAGCCGGCACACGCACTTCGACATGGCCGAGGCCTTCAGATCCGTGACGAAGTGGGTGGGCAAGATCGACCGCGCCGACCTCGTGCCCGACTACCTCCGGCGGGCCTTCACCCAGCTCCGCTCGGGCCGCCCCGGGCCCGTCTTGTTGCTCCTGCCGCGCGATCTCGGCGAGTACGACGAGGCGGAGCACCCGTACACGCCGGTGAAGGGCTGGCGATCGGGCCCCGATCCGGATGACGTGAAGACGGCCGTCCGGACGCTGCTCGGGGCGAAGGACCCGCTCCTCTACGTGGGCGAGGGTGTGCTCTACGCCGACGCCACGAGCGAGCTGCTGAAGTTCGCCGAGCTCGCGCAGGTGCCGGTGCTCACCACGCTGAAGGGAAAGAGCGCCTTTCCCGAGAACCATCCGCTCTCCGTGGGCTGTCGCGGCTCGCTCGCCGAGCATTTCCTCCGCAAGGCGGACGTCCTCTTCTCGATCGGCTCGAGCCTCTTTCCCAACCGGTTCAGCCACGCCGTTCCCGACGCGGACAAGAAGACCATCATCCAGTGCACGGTGGACACGCTGGACATCAACCGGAGCTACGAGACGCGCCATGCCGTGATCGGCGACGCCAAGCTCACCCTCCAGGCCCTCACGGACGATCTGGCCAGCCGGCCCGGCGCCGCCCGCAAGAAGCCCGAGCTCGTCGAGGAGATCCGCAAGGGCAAGGCGACCTTCCTCGAGAAGTTCCGCCCGTGGATGGAGTCGACGGAGACGCCCATCAATCCCTACCGCGTGCTCGGCGATCTCATGAAGGTGCTCGACCCGAAGAACTCGTTCGTCACCGCGGACTCCGGCAACACGCGCGATCAGACGAGCACGGTGTACGAGTCGCAGATCCCGCGCGGGTTCCTGGGCTGGGGCAACGTCTCCACCCTGGGCTTCAGCCTGGCCGGGGTGGTGGCGGCCAAGCTCGCGTATCCGGAGCGGCAGTGCGTCCACGTCACCGGGGATGCGGGCGTCTGCTACATGATGGGCAATTTCGAGGCGGTGGCGCGCTACGGCATCGGGATCACCACGCTCCACATCAACAACGGCGGCTACTCGGGCTATGGCCCCGGCTTCTGGGGCGCGGGGCACGATCCCTACACGTGGAAGGTGTCCGATCACGGATCGGCGTGCATGGCGTCCATGGCCAGGGCCGTGGGCTTTCACGCCGAAGACGTGACGCAGCCCTCGGAGATCATCCCGGCTCTCAAGCGGGCCCTCGACGAGAACGTCAAGGGGCGGCCCGCCTTCCTCGAATTCATCTGCTCGCATCATCCGGTGCACGGGGGCTGGGTGAGGAGCGCGTAGTGGAATTTCGAGGGCTGAATCAAAATGCCTGAGGACTGGAAGCCGGAGCTCGACGAGCTGCGACGGCGCGAAGCCTTCGCCGAGCAGCTCGGCGGGCCCGCACGGATCAAGCGCCAGCACGACGAGGGGCGCCTGACCATCCGGGAGCGCCTGGCGCGCCTGGTCGACCCCGACACTTTCCACGAAGTGGGCAAGATCGCTGGCAAGGCGACCTACGACGCGGACAACGAGCTCGAGAGCCTGACCCCGTCCAACTTCGTCTTCGGCCGCGCGCGCGTGGACGGCCGCCCCGTGGTGGTGGGCGGCGACGACTTCACCGTGCGCGGCGGCTCGGCCGACGCGACCATCAAGGGCAAGCACCTCATGTGCGAGCGGATGGCCCAGGAGCTGCGGCTGCCCCTCATCCGCCTCGTGGAGGGATCGGGCGGCGGCGGCTCCGTCAAGACCATCGAGACCACGGGCCGCGCCAATGTCCCCGGCGTGGACGGGTGGGAGATCGTGGTCGACAACATGGCCATCGTCCCGCGGGTGGCCCTCGGGCTCGGCTCGGTGGCGGGGCTCGGCGCCGCGCACCTGGCCGCCGCGCACTACTCCATCATGGTCAAGAACACCTCGGCCCTCTTCGTCGCGGGCCCGCCCGTGGTCGAGCGCATCGGGCAGAAGCTGACCAAGAACGAGCTCGGCGGCTGGGAGATCCAGCTGAGGGCGGGCGCGGTGGACGACGCCGTCGACACGGAGGACGAGGCCTTCGCGCGCGCCCGACGCTTCCTGTCCTACATGCCCTCCTCGATCGACGACCTGCCCCCGCGGGGGCCGCGGACCGACGACCCCCAGCGCCGTGAGGACTGGCTGTTCGGCGCCATCCCGCGCGACATCCGCAAGACGTACCGCATGCGGAAGATCGTCGAGGCCGTGGTCGACCTGGGCTCGTTCTTCGAGATCGCGCCGCTCTATGGCCGCTCGGTGATCACGGGGCTGGCCCGGCTGGACGGCTGGCCGGTGGCGATCATGGCGAGCGACCCGAACAACTATGGCGGCGCCTGGTCGGCCGATACCTGCCAGAAGGTCGAGCGCTTCGTCGACACGGCGCAAACCTTCCACCTGCCCGTCGTCTATCTCGTGGACTGCCCGGGCTTCCTGATCGGGCTCGAGGCCGAGCGCACGGGGACGATCAAGCAGGGCGTGCGCGCCATGTCGGCCATGTGGCAGACGAGCGTGCCGTGGTGCGCGGTGATCGTGCGGAGCTCGTTCGGCGTGGCCGGCGCCGCCCATCGCAACGGCCGGCGCTACTGCACGCGCTACGCGTGGCCGTCGGGGCGCTGGGGCTCGCTGCCCCTGGAGGGCGGGATCGAGGCGGCCTACCGCGCCGACATCGACGCGGCGGACGATCCACAGGCGAAGATGGCGGAGATCGAGACCCGGCTCAACAAGCTCCGCTCGCCCTTCCGCTCCGCCGAGACGTTCTGGATCGAGGAGATCATCGACCCCCGCGACACGCGGCCGCTGCTCTGCGAGTTCGCCGAGCTGGCGGCGCCCCTGCGTCGTCCCGGCCCGTCCTCGCACGGGATGCGGCCCTGATCAAGAGCGACCGCCGCATCCTCGTCACGCACGTGGGCAGCCTCCCGCGCCCGGCCGCGTTGCGCGACCTGCTCGTGCGTCAGGAGCGGGGCGAGGCCGTCGACGCGGCGGCGCTCGAGCGCGAAGCGGATACGGCCATCCGGCGCGTCGTCGCCAAGCAGCTCGAGGCCGGCATCGACGTGGGCAACGACGGGGAGATGCCGCGCCCGGGCTTCTCGACGTATGTCGCGGGCCGCATGCGCGGCTTCGGGGGCGAGAGCAAGCGGCGGCTGGCCCGCGATCTCATCGAGCATCCCGACTTCGAGGCCATGCTGGCCCAGCGCCGGCGGGCGGCCGCGCGCATCGGCAATGCGCCCCAGTGCGTGGGCGAGATCGACTACGCCGACCTCGGGGCGGCGGGCCGGGAATGCGATCTCTTCCTCGCGGCCACCCAGGCTCAGCCCGCATTCGCCGAGCGCTTCATGACGGCCGCCTCGCCCGGGGTCATCGCCACCATCCTGCTCCGCGCCCACTACGACTCGCACGAGGCCTACATCGCCGCCCTGTCTCGCGAGATGCGCAAGGAGTACGCGCTCATCCACTCTCGCGGGCTGGTGCTCCAGGTGGATTGCCCCGACCTCGCCATGGAGCGCACGCGGTTCTTCCAGGACGATTCGCTCGATCACTTCCTGGCCATGGTCGATCTCCACGTCGACGCCATCAACCAGGCGACCGTGGGAATCCCCGCCGAGCGCATCCGCCTGCACGTGTGCTGGGGCAACTACGACGGGCCCCACACTCACGACGTGCCGCTGGAGCCGTTGCTCCCCCACCTGTACCGCGCTCGCGTGGGCGCGCTCTCCCTGCCCCTGGCCAATCCGCGCCACCAGCACGAGTACAAGGTGCTCAAGCGGAATCCGCCGCCGGGGACGATGCTGCTCCTGCCCGGCGTGATCGACAGCACCACCAACTACGTCGAGCATCCCGAGGTGGTGGCCGACCGCATCTGCCAGGCGGTGGAGGCGGTGGGTGATCGCACGCGGATCATCGCCTCGACCGACTGCGGCTTCGGCACCTTCGCGGGCTCGGAGAACGTGGCGGAGAGCGTGGTGTGGGCGAAGCTGCGCGCGCTGCGCGAAGGCGCGGACCTGGCCACGAAGCGGCTGTGGCAGTAAACAACCGCTACGCGCCCGTTCTGGTCTCCTGAAGCGAAGCCGCCCGGGTGGGTGTGGCGGTGGCCGCGCCCCGTCCCGAGCCGGTGACCAGGCGCAGGAAGCCGGGAGAGAGCCGCGGATCCAGCGTGTCGCGAATCCCGTCGCCGAGCAGGTTGAAGGCGAGCACGGTGATGGTGATGGCGAGGCCGGGGAAGAGCACGAGCCACCACCGCGGCACCAGACCCGTGATCGAGTCCGCGAGCATGTTGCCCCAGGTCGGCGTCGGCGGCGGCACGCCCACGCCGAGGAAGCCCAGCGCCGCCTCGATGACGATGGCCACGCCGAGATGCGTGGTGGCGAGCACGAGGTACGGCGCCACGCACTGGGGCAGGACGTGCAGGCGCATGATGCGGAACGCGGAGGCGCCGCTGGCGCGCCCCGCCTCCACGTACGCCATCTCGCGCACGGTGATCGCCACCGAGCGGATCACGCGGCCTCCGAAGGGGATGCGGGTGATGGCGATGGCCACGATCACCGCGGGCAGCCCCGTGCCGATGGCCATGGAGATGGCCATGGCGAGGATCAGATCGGGGAACGCCTGCAAGATCTCCATGATGCGCTGGCTCGCCAGATCGAAGCGCCCGCCGAGATAGCCGCAGGCCACGCCCCACAGCGAGCCCACCGTTGTCCCGAGGAGCACGGCCGCGAAGGCCACGAAGAGCGACGTGCGCGCTCCGTGGATCACGCGGGAGAGGGTGTCCCGCCCCACCTGATCGGTGCCGAACAGCGACTGCGCGTCCGGCTCATGGTTCATCCGGCGGAAATTGGTCTTGAGCGGATCCAGGGGCGCGACCCAGTTCGCCCCCAGCGCGATGGCCACGATGAGCAGACCCACGATGGCGCCGGCCGCGGACAGGGGTGTGCGCGAAGCGAAGGCGATGAGCTCGCGGACGACGGAGCGCTCCCCGTTCGATGATCCGGTCGCGTGCGCGGGTTCAGGCATAGTGGATGCGCGGATCCAGCCAGGCATAGCTCAGGTCCACGAGCAGGTTCACCACCACGAAAATGGCCGCGTAGAGCAGCACGAGATTCTGGACCACGATGATGTCGCGCTCGATCACCGCCGTGACGAGCGCGCGCCCCAGGCCGGGGACGCCGAAGGCCTGCTCCACGGCCACCGAGCCGCCCAGGACGAAGCCGAGGAGCACGCCGGAGATGGTGATGACGGGCAGGAGCGCGTTCGGCAGGGCGTGACCCAGCACCACCCGGCGCTCCACCACGCCCTTGGCCCGCGCCGTGCGCACGTAGTCCTCGCGGATCACCTCGAGCAGGCACGAGCGCGCCATGCGCGCGATGTACGCGCCCTGGGCGAGCCCGAGGACGATGGCGGGCCCGATCACGATCTGGAGGTTCTGCCAGGGCGACTGCCAGAAGTGCACGATGATGAGCGGCGTCCTGTAGCCGAACCAGAACAGGAGCGCGAGCACGATGAGCATCCCGAGCCAGAAGCCCGGGATGGCGATGAACAGGATGGCGAGAGAGCGCGCGATGTTGTCGAGCGAGCTGTTGGGCTTGATCGCGCTCACGATGCCGACGGGCAGTCCCACCAGCCACGACACGATCAGGGCGAGGATGCCGATCTCCGCGCTGATGGGGCCGCGATGCAGGATGAGATCGGCGACGGTGTCACCCCGGAAGAACGACTTGCCGAGCTTGCCCGTGGCGATGTCGCGGAGCCAGTTCACGTACTGCACGGGGAGGGGGTCGGAGAGCCCCAGATCGTGCATGATGCGCACGCGATCCTCTTTCGTCATTCTCGCGTGGCCCTCCACCCCGAGGATGGCCACGAGCGGATCGCCGGGCAGGATGCGCAGGACGACGAAGATGATCAGCGAGACCCCGAGGAGGGTCCCGAGGGCGAAGAGAGCCCGCCGGGCGAGGTATTTGCGCACGCGTGATCGCTCGCGCTTCCGCCCGCCTCGCCCGGCGAGCTCCTCAGAGGGCTCCGGCTAGCGCCCTACGCCAGCCAGACCTGGTCCCAGCGGACCACGTCGTAGATGCCGAAGTACGTCGAGGGATTCTGTCCCCGCACCTTGTTGTAGTACGCGTCGTAGATCTGCTCGTAGGCGACAGGGATGAGCGGGGGGTCCTGCTCGAGAATGGCCTCCGCCTTGCGCACCAGCGCCTGGCGCTTCGTGTTGTCGAGCTCGCGGTCGATCTGTCGGGTGAGGGAGTGGAACTGCTCGTTGGTCCACACGGAGTAGTTCTGCGGCCCGTTCTGCCCGTACCACGCGCTGAAGTAGTCGGATGGATCCATGAGGCTGGACACGATGGCGCTGATGGCGAGGTCGAAATTGCCCGCGGCCGCCTCGTCGAACCACACGGAGGTCTGCACGGTGCGCAGGTTGCACTCGATGTTGATGTGCTCCTTGAGCATGGCCTGGATGGCCACCGCCCACAGCTTGAAGGTCTGGATGTCGCGCACGACGAAGTCGAGCCCCTTGATGCCCTGGCCATAGCCCGCTTCCTGCATGAGCCGGCGGGCTTCCTGGACGGCGGGCTTCACGTCTTTCTGGTAGCCCAGGCGCTTCTCCAGCTCGGCCTTCGGTGTCGACATCGGGTGGAAGGGATAGACGAAGCCGCCAATCTGCATGGGGGCAGTATCCTTCACCTTCCTCTTCATGTTCGTCCAGAAGGCCTGGATCACGCTCTGATTGAACGCGGCCGCCGTGACGCCGGGCATCTCCTTGGCCTTACGCCAGCTCACGGGGTCCAGCAGCCGCGCATAGTCGACCTTACCGGAGATGAACGCCGAGCCCAGTTCTGGAGAGAACGGGAACATGTGATAGATCTCGAGCTTGTCGAGGTAGGGCAATCCCTTGTTCCAGTAGTTGGGATTGCGGTCCATGATCCATACCTCTTTATCCTGCCGGGAGACATGCTTGAAAGGCCCCGTGCCGGGATAGTTCATCACCTGGCGGAGATTGCCCTGGTTTTCCTCGAGCGTCTTCTTCCTGACGATGATGTTCCAGCCGCTGGCGAAGGAGCCCAGCATGAATGCCTTGGGCCGCGCTTCGGTCATGCGGAACTCGATCTTGTGCGGGTCGACGACCACGATCTCGCCCACCGTGGCGAAGAGGGGGGTGCGTGGGATGACCACGCCCTTGGGCGGGCGGACGATGCGCTCGTAGGTGGCCTTCACGTCCTCGGCGGTAAAGTCGGCCCCGTCGTGGAATTTGACCCCTTTCCGGAGGTGGAACGTGTATCTCTTGTCGTCCTTCGAGATCTCGTACTTCCACGCGAGGTCTGGAATGATGGTCTGCCCGTCCTTGGGATCGCGACGGAGCAGGGTGTCGTACATCGGGCTCTGGGGCCCGATATTGGCCACGGTCCCGGACTGATGCACGTCGAAGTGGGCCGGCGCATTGTGGACGGCGTAGCGGAGCGTCCCGCCGCGCTTGGCCGCGGGGTCGCGCAGGATGGGCGACGGCGTCTCCTGGGCCTCGGCCTTTCTGCGGAGCACAGCGGGGCCGAGGGCGGCGCCGCCCGCCACCCCGGCGGCGCGAAGGAAGGTGCGACGGCTCAGGGTGTTGGGTCGGTTGCCGGAGACAGGCTGGTCACTCATGAGGCACCCCCATTGGGTTTGACCCGCGCTTCGATGCGCGGGGTGCGGGAAACATACACGAGGGCCCGTCGAGAAACAAGGCGCAACGCGCCTGCGTGTTCGCGGAGGTCGAGACTCACGCGCACGCCGGCGGTACTCTAGGGCCGTGAAAGCCTACTACCATGCGAGGGCCGGCGAGTACGACGACTGGTGGCTGGGCCGAGGGCTCTTCGCGGACCGGGCGCGGCCAGGCTGGGACGACGAGCTCGCGACGCTCGCCGCGGCGCTGCGTAACTTGCCGGCGGCGCGGACGCTCGACATCGCCTGCGGAACGGGTTTTCTTACCCGCCATCTCCCGGGCGAGGTGACCGGGCTCGACCAGAGCCATGCCATGCTCGAGCTGGCGAGACGGCAGGCGCCGCGCGCCGGGTTCGTCCGCTCCGACGCGCTCGAGCTGCCCTTCGCGCCGCGAAGCTTCGAGCGCGTGTTTACGAGCTTCTTCTACTGCCACCTCGTCGAGACGGAGCGGCCCCGGTTTCTCGCCGAGGTGCGCCGCGTGGCCGGGGAGGTGGTGATCGTGGGCAGCCGCCCGCGGGGCACCGAGCCGCGCGCGCGCTGGGAGGAGCGCGTGCTCGCCGACGGCTCGCGCTGGAGCGTCTACAAGCGCGTGTTCGAGAAGGACGAGCTTTTCGCCGAGCTCGGGCCCGGGCGCCTCGTCCACGAAGGCCGATGGTTCGTGGCCGTCTCGGCCTGATCCCTCTGTCCCGCGATGGGCTCGTCACTCGTGGTCCTGCGCGTCTTCTTCGTCGCGGACGATGCGCGGAGAGCACGGTATCGCTCGCTACCCGGCCTGTGGTAAAGACTGAAGCGCTTCACCGGCGTCGCGCTTCACCCCAGACCTCGAGAGGAGAGGACCCATGGATGCCAACGTGAAGAAGAGCGTGCTGCGGATGATCCCCTACGGGATGTACGTGCTGACGGCCAAGGGCAAGGACGACGCGGTGGCCGCGGCCACGGTGAACTGGGTGACCCAGGCGTCGTTCGCGCCCCCGCTCGTGGCCGTCGGCGTCAAGACGGACTCGCACGCGCATGCCGCCATCAAGCATTCGAATGCCTTCGCGCTCAATGTGCTGGGCAAGGACCAGGGGCCCATGGCCTTCACCTTCTTCAAGCCCGCCACCCGCGATGGGCAGACCATCTCGGGCGAGCCGTTCCGGTGGGGGACGACGGGCGCGCCCATCCTGGAGCGCACGCCGGCAGCGATCGAGTGCCGCCTGGTCGACAGCGTCGAGCGGGGCGACCACTCGATCTTCGTGGGCGAGGTGGTCGAGATCTCGCAGACCAAGGCGCCCGAAGGCCGGGCCGACGACGTCACGCTCTGGCTGAAGGATCTGGGGCCGACCATCTTCTACGGCGGCTGAGGACAGCAGGGGCAATTCGGGGCGCGGAGGCAGCCTCCTTCGCTACACTCGAGGGCGACCATGTCGAGCAAGGGCCGACCGTACCGCACCGTCGTCGTCGACGGGTTCGAGGTGCTGATCGGCCGGGGTGACGAGGAGAACGATTTCCTCACCTTCGAGGTTGCCGCGCCCGAGGATTTCTGGCTCCACGTCGCGGGCGGTGTTGCGGGAAGCCATGTGGTGATCCGCAACCCGGACAAGCACGAGACGCTGCCGGACGAGATCGTACGGCGCGCCGCCGAGCTGGCCGCCTGGCACTCGAAGGCCCGACACGCGGGCCGGGTCGAGGTGCACGTGTGCAGGGTCGCCGACGTCCGAAAGCCGGGCGGGGCGGCGGCGGGCGAGGTGGCGCTGCGACAGTGGCGCCGAGTCCGGGTCCAGCCGACTCCTGAGCGTTCGGGGCGAGGCTAGCCGGCATCCGACCGGGCCGGGGGCACTACGGACGCCTAGCCCTTGACGCTGCCGGCCGTCAGTCCCTCGACCATGTACTTCTGGAGATAGATGTAGGCGGCGATCACGGGCAGCGTGGTCAGCACGGCGCCCGCCATCAGATACCCCCAGCCATAGACGTCGCCCGTGATGAAGGTGGACAGTCCCACGGGCAGGGTCCTGAGCTTGACGTCGGTGATGAAGACGAGGGCGTAGAGGAACTCGTTCCAGGCCTGGGTGAAGGCGTAGAGGCCCGCGGCGAGCACGCCGGGAGCTGCCAAGGGCAGGATCACGCGCCGGAAGGCGCCAAAGCGCGTGGCGCCGTCGATCATCGCCGCCTCCTCGAGCTCGACGGGGATGGACTCGAAGTAGCCCATGAGCAGCCAGGTCACGAAGGGAATGGTGAAGGACGGATAGGCGGCGATGAGCCCGCCCAGGCTGTCGGCCAGACCCAGCGTGCGGATCTGCGCGTAGAGCGGGATGAAGAGAATGGAGGGCGGCACGAGATAGGTGATGAGCACGGCGCTCGACATGAAGGCGCGCCCGAGGAACTTGAGCCGGGCGAGGGCGTAGGCGCCGATGGTGCCGATGGCGGTGGCCACGAAGGTGCTGCTGATCGCCACGAACACGCTGTTGCGGAACCACGAGACGAACTCCGTCTTGCGCAGGAGGTGCTCGTAGTTCTCGGTGACGGGAGGGCTCGGCCAGAACATGCTCACGAGGCTCCGCATCTGATCCTCGCCCTTGAAGGACGTGACGGTCATCCAGTAGAAGGGAAAGACCACGATGACGAGCAGGCTCACGAGGAAGCCGTAGGAGCCCATCAGCTGAAGCCGGGCCACCAATCCCTTGTTCATCTATTCAGCCCTCGCCTCATCGCGGATCAACTCAGCTCTCGCCTCAGGGCTTCGCCCTTCAGCTCGAACGGCCACGCCTACGGGATCTACCCAGCTCTCGTCTCGCGCCGGCCTCAGGCCGTCGCTCAACTCGAACAGCCGGGCGCGCTTCAGCTCGAAAATCATCTGGCCCGCCCCTTCCGCATGTAGCGCGCGAGGACGATGATGACGGCGGCCAGCGCGGGCAGCATGTAGAGCGCGACGGCGATGGCCTCGCCCAGGCGCTGGGCGCCGAAGGCGATCTCGTAGGTGAAAACGGGCAGGACCTGGGTGGCGCCGCCGGGGCCGCCCCTGGTCAGGATGTAGACGATCTGGAAGTCGTTGAAGGTCCAGATGGTCGAGAGCAGCATCACGATGATGAGGATGTTCTTGATCCCGGGCAGCGTCACATGACGGAAGCGCTGCAGGGTGCCCGCGCCGTCGACGGCCGCGGCCTCGTACAGCTCGGCGGGGATGGCGCGCAGGCCCGCCAGGAACGAGATGCCGAAGAAGGGAAAGCCGCGCCAGATGTTGACGCCGATCACCGAGGCCATGGCCGTGCCCGGCTCGCTGAGCCACCCCACGCCCTGGGGCAAGAGGTGGAAGACCTTGACCAGGAGATAGTTCAGCACGCCGAGGCTGTAGTCGAAGATCCACAGAAAATTCAGGGCCGAGACCACCGTGGGCGCCACCCACGGAATCAGGAGCACGCCCGTCCAGAAGCTGCGGAAGCGGATGCCCGAGGTCAGGACCAGGGCCATCAGCATGCCGAGGACGAGCTTCACGCCCACGGAGCCGAAGGTGAAGATGAAGCTGTTGACGACGGCGCGCTGGAAGAAGCCGTCGAAGGTGATCTTGACGTAGTTGTCGAAGCCCACGAAGACGGGCGGCACCCCCACGTACTTCCGCGTCATGCTCAGGTAGATCGCGTAGCAGAAGGGATAGGCGACGAGCGCGAGCACCAGCACCACGGTGGGCAAGATGAAGAGATAGCCGAGCCGGTAGTCCGGGCCCAGCATGCGGGCGAGGCCGACGAGCGGCCCCGTGCGCTTCGGGCCGAGGGCGGTCTTGGCTCTGAGCTCGGCGGTGCTGATGCTCATGGGAGCGACGCGGACTAGCTCCGCCTGACCTTGTAGATCTCCTCGACGCGGCCGTGCGCTTCCTTGAGGGCGGCCTCCGGGCTGAGCCCCGCGGTGACCACGCGCCCCGCCATGTCGCAGAGGATGTACTGCGCCTGCACCTCGACGGCCGCCGCGCTGAAGGGCCCGGGGTAGCCGGGCCACACGCTCCGCAGGATGTTCTGCACCATGCCCTGGAAGTTCGGATCGCTCTTCCAGTACGGCTTGTCGGCCCGCGACTTGTACACAGGTCCCGCCTGGCCGATGGAAGCCTGCATGTACTCGTCGAAGCGCTTCTCGTCCTCCACCCAGCGGATCAGGTCCTCGCACAGCTCGGTGTGCTTGCTCTTCTGGAAGATGCCCCAGTTGTAGGCGCCGGCGGCCACGAAGCTGCCCGCGGGCCCACCCGGGGTGAGGATGACCTGGGTTTTCTCGGCGAGCGGATGCTTCTTGGCGACCATGGCGTAGTAGAGGCTGGCCCCGTTGTTCGTGCTGACGAGCTTGCCCGCCATGTAGGCCTCGTTGTTGGACACGTCGTTCCAGCCCATGACGCCCGGCGGCTGGATCTTGTGCTTCTGGATGGTGTCCACGGCGAACTGGAGAGCCTCGAGGTTCTCCTTCTTGAACGTGGTGGCAAGCGCCGGCTTGCCGTCCTTGTCCCAGACGCTCCCGCCGTAGTCCCAGAGGATGGCCTGCATGAACCCGTTGCCGTCGTCGCATCGGTTGAGCGTCTGGCCGAAGCCCCAGAGGTCCTTCGAGGCGTCCTGGCACTTCTTGGCCATGTCGACGACGTCGGGATCATAGCGCTTCGGCAGCTTCACGCCCTTGGCGTCGAGGAGATCCTTGCGGACGAAGAGGCCGCCGGGGAAGGCCTGGCGGGCCACGCCAAAGTACTGCCCAGCGATGTTGACGACGCGGTCGGCGTAGGGGAGGAGCCCTCCGCGCGCCCCCGCGATGTCCTTGGCGAGCTTGGTCACGTCGCGGAGCGCGGGCTTGTAGCGGGCGGGCCCCTGGTAGTTCATCTCCGCCATGTCGGGTGGGTTGCCCGCCTCGATGGCCGCCACGAATTTCTGCTCGCGGTCGCCGAAGGTCGCCCAGTCCATGTCGACCTGCACCTTCCGCTCGGCCGCCCAGCCTTCGACCTGCTTGGCGAGGATGTCGTTGCCGGCAGTGACGTAGCTCTTGAACAGCCACACCCGGAGCTTGGTCGGGCTCTGGGCCCGCGCCATGCTTTCCAGAGCCTTGAGCCCGACGGCGGTGCCGCCGGTGACGAGGGCGGCCTTGCGGAGAAACTCGCGGCGGGCGATGAGACCGGCATCGAGTCTCTCGGCCAGGTCCTTCAGGCGGCTGTCCATTTCATCCTCCCTTGGATAACGTGTAGCGAATGCTACCCTACCGGGGTCGCGTCTGGCAATCGACACCGGGCAAAAGCTTCCGATTTTTCACGCGAGGCGGGCTACGGTGTCTCAGCGGTGAGGCACACTACGAGAAGGGGAGGAGATCATGAGCGTGGATCGCGCCTACATAGCGAAGAACGATGCCGAGCGCGGCCGGTTGCGGAGCCTCGTCAGCCGCCTGAGCGACGCCGATCTTGCCCGGGCCATGCCCGCGGGGTGGACGGTCGCCGGCATCCTCGCTCACCTGGCGTTCTGGGACCAGCGGATCCTGGCCCTGCTCGCGCAGTGGGAGCAAGCGCCCTCCAGGCTGCCACGCAACAATCTGGACGAGGCGGACGTGGACTGGATCAATGACGCGTCGAAGCCGTTCCTGATCGCCCTCGCGCCGCGTCGGGCCGCCGAGCTGGCCGTGAGCGTCGCCGACACCGTCGACGGCAAGGTGGCCGCGCTGCCGGACGACCTCGTGGCGCGGAATGCCACCGCGGGCAGCCCCCTCAGCCTGTTACGCTCCGAGCATCGAGCCGAGCACCTGGGCGAGATCGAGCACGCCTTCCGCTGACGGCGAGTCCAAACGATTCGGCGAGCCGACGGCAGCGTGTGGCCGTCGGCTCGCCGACCCAACTGGTAGTTACTTGATGATCTCGATCTTGGTCAGCACCATCTTGCCGCCCTTCGGCTCGTAGGTGGCCTTGACCTTCGTGCCCTCCTTCATCTCCTGGGGTACCTCCACGGCCTCCGTCCAGTGAAGCTGGGTACCGTCCGAGAGCGTGAGCACCCGCTCATTGATCTGGATGGTCTTGACCGTGCCTTCCTTGTCCGCCGCCCAGACGAAGGTTCCGGCCGTCACGACCATCGCGAGTGCCACCACCACTGCAATCAGCGCGCGCTTCATAAAGAGTCTCCTCTCGAGAAGAAGTTTAACGGCAGAAAACTTTACCCGCCTGGGCTGCCAAAGGTTGCATACGTGGTGCCAGCGAGCGACCTCGCGGAAGCACGCGCAAGATCGTCCGAGGCGCCGTCCGCGTCCTTGTGGCGAGGAAGAATTTGCGGGTAGTCCTTACATCGGTGTGGAATCGAAATTCGCAGTGGGATGAATTGACAGGCCTGGAGGAACGTAGAACAATCCGCTCCTGTCGGCGCCGTCGGGCCTGAGGGCCCGGGAAAGGCCTTCCCATGCGGACTACCACGCGTCTTCGCCAGATGCTCGACCAGCCCGGGCTCATCGTCGCCCCGGGTGCCTACGATGGCTTCTCCGCGCGGCTCATCGAGGCCGCGGGCTTTCGCTGCGTCTACATGACGGGCGCGGGCACGGCGGCCTCCCATCTCGGCCAGCCCGATCTCGGCCTCGCTACGCTCACCGAGATGGCCAACCACGCTGCGCACCTAGCGGCCTGCGTGACGCTGCCCGTGATCGCCGATGCCGACACGGGCTATGGCAATGTGCTCAACGTCGTGCGCACCGTGCGGGAGTACGAGCGGGCCGGCGTGGCCGGACTGCACATCGAGGATCAGGTGGCGCCGAAGAAGTGCGGCCATATCGCGGGCAAGCAGATCATCCCTGCGCAAGAGTTCTGCGATAAGATCCGCGCGGCGGCGGAGTACCGTACCGATCCCGACTTCGTCATCATCGCGCGCACGGATGCCCGGGCGGTGACGAATCTGGATGATGCGATCGAGCGGGGCAACCGCGCGGCGGAGGCGGGCGCCGATGTCATCTTCGTAGAGGCGCCCCAGACGCTGGACGAGATCCAGCGCGTGGCCCGCGAGGTCAAGGCGCCGCTGCTCGCCAACATGGTGCAGGGTGGCCGGACGCCGGCCGTGAAGACGTCCGAGCTCGAGCGGCTCGGCTTCAAGATCGCGATCTTTCCCGCCGTGTGCATGGCCGCGGCCGTCCCGGCCATCGAGCAATCGCTGGAGCGCCTCAAGGCGACGGGCACGGACTGGCACGATGGGCCCGTCCTCTCGCCCATGGACATCTTCCGCCGGGTCGGCTTCGACTGGTGGCAGCAGATCGAAGAGAAGTTCGCGCCCCGGCAGTGACCGGCCCGGGCGCTCGCTGAGGAGACGGCCGTGCCCACCATGTTCGAGAAGATCTGGAGCCGCCACGTCGTGGCCGAGGGGCCCGGCGGCCAGACGCTCCTCTACGTCGATCGTCATCTCCTGCACGACGGCTCGCCGGAAGCTTTCCGGCGTCTCCGCGCCGCCGGGCGGACGGTGCGACGGCCCCGCGAGCTGGTGGCGACGGCCGACCACTACGTGCCCACGGGAGCAGGCTCGGAGGCCTCCGCTAACGAGGAGATCCGGGGCATGGTCGAGGCCCTCGCGCGCAACTCGCGCGAGCTCGGCATCACGCAGTTCGGGCGGGGAGACGTCCGCCAGGGGATCGTGCACGTCATCGGTCCCGAGCAAGGGCTGACCCAGCCGGGGATCGTCCTCGTGTGCGGCGATTCCCACACGGCCACCCATGGCGCCTTCGGCGCGCTCGCCTTCGGCATCGGCTCGACGGAAGTCGAGCACGTGCTGGCCACGCAGTGCCTCTGGCAGAGGAAGCCCAAGGTGATGCGAATCACCGTGGAGGGGGCGCGTCCCTTCGGCGTGGCCGCCAAGGACGTCATCCTCGCCGTCATCGCCAGGATCGGCGCCGCCGGTGCCGTCGGGCACGCCATCGAGTACGCGGGGCCGGTCATCCGCGGCATGTCCATGGAAGAGCGGATGACCGTCTGCAACATGTCCATCGAAGCGGGGGCGCGCGCGGGCATGATCGCTCCCGACGAGACCACCTTCGCCTATCTCGAGGGCCGGCCGTATGCGCCGAAGGGCGCGCACCTGGACCAGGCCCTCGCCCTCTGGAAGACCGTGCCGTCGGATGCCGACGCGGTGTTCGACGGCGAGGTGAGCCTGGATGCGGCCGCCATCGCGCCCACGGTCACCTGGGGCACGAGTCCTCAGGATGCCCTGCCCATCAGCGCGCGCGTGCCCGACCCCGCCCGCGAAGGCGATCACTTCCGGCGCGAGGCCATGGGGCGCGCGCTCGACTACATGGGGCTCCGGCCCGGCACGCCGCTCAGCGAGATCGCGGTCGACCGGGTCTTCATCGGCTCCTGCACCAACAGCCGCATCGAGGATCTCCGAGCGGCAGCCGCGGTGGCCAGGGGGCGGCACGCCGTGGTGACGGCATGGGTCGTGCCGGGCTCCGGGCTGATCAAGCGTGCGGCCGAGGCCGAAGGGCTCCACGAGATCTTCAGAGCGGCGGGCTTCGAGTGGCGCGAGCCCGGCTGCTCCATGTGCATCGGGATGAACGGCGACACGGCCCGCTCAGGCGAGCGCGTGGCCTCGACCTCCAACCGGAACTTCGAAGGGCGCCAGGGCAAGGGCGCGCGCACACATCTGATGAGCCCGGCCATGGCCGCGGCCGCCGCCGTCACGGGCCGACTCACCGACGTCCGGTCTTTGTATTCCTCTCCCCCCTCGGGGGAGAGGGCCGCAGTTCGAGCTGAGCCGCTCGCCTCGAGCGGCGAGGCGAGAGCTGAATAGATCAGGGGGTAGGGTCATGGAGCCATTCACCACTCTCACCGCCACGGCCGTGCCCATGGATCTTCCCAACATCGATACCGACCGCATCATCCCCGCGCGCTTCCTCCGCAAGCCGAGGGAGGCCGGCTACCAGCAGTTCTTCTTCCACGACGTCCGCTTCAATCCCGACGGCTCCGAGAACGGAGATTTCGTCCTCAACCAGCCGCCGTTCCGGCAGGCGAAGATCCTCGTCACCGCGGACAACTTCGGCTGCGGCTCCTCGCGGGAAGGTGCGGTGTGGGCGCTCATGCATCACGGGATCAGATGCGTGATCGGGCCTTCCTTCGGCGATATCTTCATGGAGAACTGCTTCAAGAACGGTGTGCTCGCCATCGTCGTCTCGGCCGAGACGGCCGCTGGTCTCCGGGGTCAGCTCCATGATCACCCGGGCGCCCACATGAGCGTGGATCTCGAGCGCCAGACAGTGACGGCGCCCGACGGCACCGTGCATCGCTTCGATGTGCACCCGTTCCGGAAGCAAGCGCTCCTCAAGGGACAGGACGAGATCGCTTTGACCATGGAGTACGCGCAGGCCATCGAGGCCCACGAGGCGCGGCGCGCCGCCGAGATGCCCTGGCTGCTGAGCGGCGACGGCCCCGCCGCCTAGTAGTTCGAAGTATTCCCATGTCTTCGCGAGCTGAAATGGTCCGCTTCGAGCGCCGGCTTCGCCGGCGCAATTCTCAGATTGCTCGCCTCGGGCGGCGGGGCCCCAGCCCCGCGACGCCCTCCGGCTCGCACTGCGTCGGGGGGAGGTTTCGGAACGGGGCGGAGCCCCCCTCCGAGTACCTAGTAGAGCGCGCTTACCGCGCTTCGAGCCGGATGCTGTCGAGCACGGGCTGCCAGCTTGCCTCGTCGCCCGAGACGAACTGGATCTTCGAGAGGTGCACGTCCAGACACGCGCCATCCTGGCCGAGGTAGGCGTTGACATGCTTCTGGTTGATCGGCACGCCCTGGAAGTCCTTGATCAGGTAGTCG
>QHSC01000015.1 GCA_003220345.1 Candidatus Rokuibacteriota bacterium
TCGGCCGGGCGGTGGGTCTTGCTGGTCACGGTGCTTGGCTCTGGGCTGGTGGCCCTCGACGCGACCGTCGTCAATGTTGCCCTTCCCGCCATTGGCCAAAACTTCGGCGCGGGCCTCACCAGCCTTCAGTGGATCGTGAATGCCTATTCGCTCACGTTGGCTGGTCTGCTGCTGCTCGGCGGCTCCCTCGGTGATCGTTACGGCCGCCGGCGGCTGTTTGTGGTCGGCATTCTCTGGTTCGCCATCGCTTCCCTCATGTGCGCAATTGCCCCAAGCACGGCATCACTGATCGTTGCCAGGGCGCTTCAGGGGATCGGAGCTGCGCTGCTGACTCCAGGGAGTCTGGCGATCATCGAAACAACGTTCCATCCCGAGGACCGCGCGGCGGCGATCGGCGCCTGGTCGGGGCTCGGGGGCGTGATGATCGCGATCGGACCCGTACTCGGCGGATACCTGACGACGGCCATGAGCTGGCGGGGCATCTTCTTCATCAACCTCCCCTTTGCTGCGCTGGCGGCATGGGTCGCCATGCGGCATCTCCCGGAGAGCCGCCACGAAACTGCGCCGGCGCGGCTCGACTACGTTGGCGCCACTTTCGCGGCCCTCGGTCTCGGCGGGGTGGTCTTCGCATTGACCGCGGGCCCCGTTGACGGCTGGGACGCGCCGACCGTGCTCGTGGCCGGGGTCGGCGGGATCATCGCGCTCGTCGGCTTCGTCCTCGTGGAGGGCTCCAGCCGTCATCCATTGCTGCCGCTCGAGATCTTCCGTTCCCGCCAGTTCACCGCCGCCAACACGATCACCTTCCTCATCTACGGCGCCCTGGGCGGCGCACTCTTTCTGCTCCCGATCGAGCTGCAGCGGGTCGTCGGGTTGTCTGCCCTGGAGTCGGGCAGCGCGCTGATCCCGATGACCATCCTCATGCTGCTCCTGTCGCCCCTCGCCGGTCGATTGGCCCAGCGGACGGGACCACGTCTGCCCATGACCGTCGGGCCGTTCGTCGCCGCCGTGGGGCTCGCACTCCTCGTGCGAGTCGGACCCGGCGGCGGCTACTGGCTCACGATCCTCCCGGCCGTGGTCGTCTTCGGGCTGGGCCTGTCGATCACGGTTGCGCCGCTGACTGCGACAGTGCTGGCCGCCGCCGGTCCCGAGCACGCGGGTATCGCCTCCGCGATCAACAACGACGTCGCGCGGACGGCGGGCCTCATGGCGGTTGCCACCTTGCCGCTCGTCGCCGGCATCACCGGTCGTACGGCCCTCGATCCGCAAATCCTCTCCGCTGGTTTTCGCATGGCGATGTTGATCGCGGCCACGCTGGTAGCCGCCGGCGGGATGCTCAGCTACCTGATGATTCGCGACGCTCCGGCGGCGGCGGGCAGATCCCTCACGCCAGCGTTGGGCCGGGTTGGCCATCTGAGCTGCCCGCTCGACGCCCCGCCGCTCCGGCCCATGCCGAGACAGGACTGATGAGCTTGATCGCGAGAGAGCCCGTTCGCTCGACCCGATCATCCTCAGGTCGTGCCTCCGCGTGCCGAGCATCCCCTAGCCCTTGACGGCCCCCCTCGTCAGGCCTTCTGTCATATAGCGGCGAAGCGCATAGAAGATCACAATCGGCGGCAACGAATAGATCACTGCCGTGGCCATCATGTAGTTCCAGGGTGCCTCGTCGCTGTTGAAGAACTGGGCTATCGCTACGGCCACCGTCATGTTGCGGGTCGAGGAGAGCAGCACGTACTGGTAAAGGTACTCGTTCCAGGCGAGTAACAGCGCATAGGTCCCGACCGCCGCCAGCGCCGGCGCCATCAACGGCACGTAGACGCGCCGATATATCTGAACGGGGGACGCGCCGTCCACCTGTGCCGCCTCGTCGAGCTCGATCGGTATCAACCTGGCGTACTGCTGCAGGATCAAGATGGCATAGGGGGTAGCGAACGTCACGTTTGCAGCAATGATCGCCCACAGGGTGTTCGAGAGACCGTAGCCTGCCATGAGTCGAGTGAACGGGATGATCAGGAAGGATGCCGGAACCGCGTACGTGAGGAGCGGCGCATTGACGAGCAGCCATCCCTTGCTCAAGCGCATCCGGCCGAAGGCAAAGCTGGCGAGCGACCCGATCAGCACGGTCAGGAACATCGTCATCAGACCAATGAAAAAGCTGTTGCCGAACTGGTGCCAGAAATCCTCGACCAGCCAATATTCCTGGGTCAAGACTGTATGAAAGCTGTGAAGCGATGGGTCTGCCGGCCAAATGATGCCCTCGAACTCGATGTCACCTTCGTCGCGATCGAGCGCGATCAACAGCATGTTGTAAACGGGTGTCAGCGACCAGATCAAGAGCGCGACGGCGAGTGTCACCGAGGCGACTTCGGCGACTACCCGCCGTAGCCAGGGGCGGAGCCGGAGCACCGGCCCATCGGACACGCGCGTGACGCTCACAGCTGCACCTCTCTCGTCCGGAGCGTGCGCATCAGGATGAGGGCAATGGGGATCAGCACCGGAAGGGCCGACATCACCGCGGCGACGCCGAGCGATGGTTGGGCGGCCTCGAAGGCGTAGTGGAAGCCGAGCGTGGCCAGCACGTCCGTGGAGTACGCTGGCGCGCCTCCGGAAACCAGATCCACGGTGGTGAAATCGCCGATCGTCCAGAGGGTGGAGAGCAGAGTGCAGGCGAGATAGAGGTTCCCCAGCAGCGGGAAGATGACATGGGCGAAACGGCGGCAGCCGCTGGCTCCGTCGACCTCGGCCGCTTCATAGATTTCCTGCGGGATCGCCGTTCGGGCCGCGAAGAACGTCAGAGTCCAGAAAGGCAGCCATTTCCAGATGTAGGCAACGACGTTCGATCCGAGGGCCAACCGGCGGTCATTGAACCAGAGCGGACCCTGAATACCGAATAGCGCCGACAAGACGCTATTGACCAAACCCTCCTCGCCAATCAGCATCCAGTGGAAGGAGACAAAGGCGGGAATCGCCGGGAGGGCCCAGGGCAGAATGTAGACGGGGAGCAGGGCCTTGATCCACCAGCGGCGACGCATGAAGAAGCCGGACAGCAGCAAGGCCAGGAACATCTTCACGTTCACGGCGAGGCCGACGTACAGCACCGTATTGATGACTGTCCGCGCGTAGAGCGGGTTTGCCATCAGGTCGCGGTACAGCGACGGGTCGCTGGCCATCCAGAGCCCGTAGGCAACCGGATAGACGACGAAGGCGGCGAATACCGCCGCATAGGGGACGACGAAGGCGATCGCCCAGGCGAACTCCGAGCCGCGCAGGTGGCGTTGCCAGGACGGGCGCGGCGGGTCGAGCGCGGCGGGCCCGGCTGCGAGAACCTGCGGCGTGCCCCTCATACTCGCGTGTTCAGCTCGGTCTCCTCGCCAGCTCCCGCCCGGGCCTGGCGACCGGCACGACCCCGCGTGAGGAGCGCGAAGGTGATGGCAGAAGGATCCCGCTCCGGCGGCGAGCTACACTGGCCCGTCGCCAGGGTGGGCAAGTTGCGAAGGTCAGCCCTTGACGCCGCCCATCGTGAGTCCGGCGGTCATGCGACGACGGAACCCGTAGTAAATCGCGACCGGCGGCAGCGCATAGATGATCGCGGTCGCCATCATGTAGTTCCATGGCGACTGGTCGCTGCTGAGGAACTGGGCGAGCGCGACCGGCACGGTCATGCTCGATTTCGAGGAGAGGAGCAAGAACTGGTAGAGGTACTCGTTCCAGGCGAGAAGCATCGCGTAGGTGCCGACGGCGACGAGGGCGGGCGCCATCAGCGGCAGATAGATCCGCAGGTAGACCTGGAGCGGCGAGGCACCGTCGATGCGCGCGGACTCGTCGACCTCGATCGGAATGCTCCGGCCGTACTCCTGCAGGACGAAGAATGCGTACGGCGTCGCGAACGCCACCAGCGCTGCGATCACGGACCACAGATTGTTCGCCATCCCGTAGTTCTGCATGATCCGATAGAACGGGATCGCCAGGAAGGACGCCGGGATCACGTAGGTCAACAGCGCCACGTTGCTGACCAGCCAACCGTGGCGGATACGCATCCGACCGATGGAGAAGCTGGTCAGCGAGCCGATCACGAGCGTCAGGATCGTCACCATCGCGCCCATGTAGATGCTGTTGGCGAACTGTCGCCAGAAGTGCTCGAGATACCAGTGGCTCTGGGTCAGCACGCCCCAGAAGCTCTCGACCGACACGACCCTCGGCCAGATGTGGTCGGTGAAGACGTCGCCCTCGGGCTCGAGCGAGATCAGCACCATGTTGTAGAGGGGCAAGAGCGTCCACACCACGAGCGCCACCGACAGCGCGACCGTCCCCGTGGCCGCCAGGTATCGCCGGACCCGCACGGCGCGGTGTGCCCGTGTCACGGCCCGGGCAGAGGCCAGGGCAGCGTCGACCGCGAGCATGCTCACAATTGCACCTCCGCCGTGCGCAGCTTGCGCATCAGGACGATCACCAGCGGGATCACCAGCGGGAGCGCCGACATCACGGCCGCCACGCCGAGGCGGGGCTGCGCGATGTCGAACGCGTTCCGGATGCCGAGCGTCCCGAGCACGTGGGTCAAGTTCGCCGGCCCGCCGCCCGAGACGAAGTAGACCGTGTTGAAGTCGCCGAGCAGGAAGACCGTCGAGAGCAGCGTGCAGATGAGGTACAGGTTGGCGAGCAGCGGAAACGTGATGTAGACGAACCCGCGCACCCCGGTCGCGCCGTCGACCCTCGCGGTGTCACGGATCTCGAGCGGGATCGCCATCCGCCCCGCGAGCAGGATCAGGGTCCAGAACGGCGTCCACTTCCAGATGTGGGACACGATGACCGCGCCGAGCGCCGTCCACCGGTCGTTCAGCCAGTGCGCGCCCTCGATGTGGAACAGCTTGTAGAGCGCGTTGTTCAGGAAGCCCCACTCCCCGTTCAGCATCCAGTGGATCGAGACGAACGTCGAGACTTGGGGCACCGCCCACGGCAGCACGAAGATCAGCAGCAGGAGCTTCGTCCACCAGCCCGGGCGCATGAAGAAGCCGGACAGCAGCAGGGCGAGGAACATCTTCACGTTCACGCCGAGGGCGAGGTAGAGCACGGTGTTCACGACCGTGGTCTGGTAGATCGGATCGGCGAAGAGCTCACGGTAGAGGCTGGCCTCGCTCCCCATCCACACGCCGTACACGATCGGGTACGCGACGAACGTGACGAACACGGCGATGTAGGGCACGACGAAGGCGACCGCCCACGTGTACTCGGCGCCCTTGAGGCTGCCGCGCAGGAACTGTGAGAGCGTGCCTCGCCGGACGGCGGGGCGGCCGACGTCGACGACCGATGTGCTGTCCATATTTCAGCTTTCGCTCTCAGGCCATCTTGTACTTGGCGAAGATTTCTTCGATTCGCTTGAAGGCCTTGTCGATCGCCGCCTCCGGCTTCCCCCCGTCCTTCGCGACGTCGATCATCGCGAGGCTCCACACGTGCTGGGTGCGAACTTCCGCCATCGCCACGTTGAACACGTAGTAGTCCGGGATGGTCGCGCCGAGGAGGCCCTGCTGGACATAGCCCTTCAGATGCGGGTCCTTCGGGTTCTGCCAGAACGGGCTTTTGGCAAGGGCCGGCATCACGGGCAGCCACCGGCCCAGCCCCAGCTCGACAAACTCCCCGATAACCTTCGGCTGGATGAAGTACTTGAGGAACTCCTTCGCCACCGTGACGTTCTTGGCCCCCTTCGGGATCAGTCCGTTGGTGTACCCGACGATGCTCGGTATGGGCTTCCCCGCATTGTCATTCGGATAGCCGGGGACACCATGGGTCACGATCTCGTTGAAGTACCACTCCGGGTGCTTGTCCTTGACCGCGACCTCGGTGGAGAGCGTCCCGTCGACGTCCATCACCATGAGCTTCGCGTGGAACGCGTTGTTGTCGTCCGCGTCGTTCCAGTTGATCGCGCTCGGCGGCACGTAGCCGTCCCGGTAGGCGCCGCCGAGGTAGGCCGTCGCCTTGATCGCCGCCTGCTTGACCTTCGGGTCGTCCAGATGGAGCTTGCCGTCCTTGGTGACGATGTCTTGACCGCCATAGGCGAGGAGAAACGCCATGAACAGGTTGTAGGGGTCGACTCCGTTCGCCGTCACCTGGAAGCCCAGCCCATACACTTTGCGCTCGCCCTGCTTGCGCAGGTTGTCCTGCACTTTCTTGAAGAAGTCGAAATAGGCATCCCAGGTCTTCGGGATGTCCTCGAGCTTCATTCCCGCCTTCTCGACCAGTGATTTCCAGATGTGACACGGCACCACGGCCGCCCTGAGCGGCACGCCGTACGTGGCACGCTTCTTGGTGACGCTGTTGTAGGCCTGCGCGGCCTGCAGGGCGGTCTCGCTGAATTGCGCCTTCTGCGTCTCGACGACGTCGCTCACGTCGACCCACCTGTCTTGCCAGCCGTAGATTTGAAGAATTTCGGCCGGGTTGGAATCGATCATGTCGGGGACCACCCCGCTGGTGATCGCCGAGATGATCTTCTGCCGTTCCGGCGCGAAGGGGATGATGCTCAGCTCGATCTTGTTGCCGCTCGCCTTCTCGTAGTCGGCGACGGCCTTCCGCAGCGCCACGTCCTCGTCCTGGACGAACCCCTGCGCGAACCACACGCTGGCGGTGGTCACCGCCGCCCTGGCGATGTGGGGAGCCGCGAGGAGGCGAGTCGCGCCGAGGGCCGCAGATCCACGGAGCACCGAGCGCCTGGTGAGACGGGCCATGGTTGTCTCCTCTCCTGCTCGGAGGTTATTGGCGGTCGCGAACACCCATCCTTGGGACGGCCCAGGGCAGACGTTGCGGGCCCGAGAGACGAAGGAGCTCCTTGGCTTCGGCGTACATCGCCATGCGCCCGCTGTCAAGAGCAAAATGACGGACCGTCGTCTCGAAAGCCCCTCCGGCGACAAGAACGCCGGCGGCGGCGGGCCCCGCGTCTCGCCCGCAGTTCTCTGGTTGCAGACGTTGCGTTCGCGTCTGCCGGCCCACGAGCGGGGACGACATTACCCGGCCAGCCGGTAGAAGCGCTGCGCGTTCAGGCCCAGCACCTTGCGGCGCGCATCCTCGGGCAGCGGGGCCAGCCGATCCTTCAGCTCGCGGACGACGCCGAACGAGGCGTCGATGTGTGGGTAGTCGGACGCCCAGATGAAGTAGTCGGCGCCGAGGTGCTCGACCATCTGCGCGGTGACCGACTCGTCCGGGTCCGCGGAGATCAGGCACTGGCGGTAGAAATAGGCGCTCGGCTCCATGCGGATCGGTGTCTGGTGCGCCGTGACCCGGTACTTGTGATCGAGCCGGTCGAGCCAGGCCGCGATCCAGTTGGAGCCGGCCTCCAGCACCGCGCACCTGAGCCGCGGGTAGCGCTCGAACATGCCGGCGGCGAGCATCTGCGTGAAGGCGGCCATGACGTCGATGGCCAGGAAGGCGATGCTGAACAGGGCATCGGAGGGATCGCGACGCTGCCATTGCCGGAACCACTGGCGATCGCGCACGACCACGTGGAAGGCGATCGGCATCTCCAGCTCCTGCGCCGTCTCCCAGAACCGCGCGAAGGCGGGATCGTCGAAGTGTCGGCCGCCGCGGGCCGCCAGGTCCGGCGAGAGGAAGTTGCCGACGCACCCGTCGCGCCGGGCGCGGATCGTCTCCTGCACGGCGCCCTCGGGATCGAGGAGCGAGATGTGGGCGACCGGGTAGAGCCGCCTGGGGTCGGTGCGGCAGAACTCCGCCAGCCAGCGGTTGTAGGCGCGCGTGTAGGCCGTGGCCAGCGCGCCGTCGGTGACGTGCCCTTCCCAGCAGATGCCGATCGTGGGATAGAGCAGCACGGCGTCGATCCCCTCGCCGTCCATCACGCGCAACCGCTCGACGGGATCGTAGCCGCCGGGCGGGCTGCCCTCGGCGTAGGTCATCTTCCCCCGGGCGAGAAGCCGCGTGGTGTCCATCCCGATCCCGCCGAGCGCGCCGAGTGACCCGCGCAGCGTCTTGAGCGGCTGGCCGTCGATGAGGAGCACCTCGTACCCGTGCTCGTCCTGGGCGATGCGAATGGCGCGATCTCGAAACGAGGGCTCGAGGTACTTCAGCCATGTATCGGCCGGCTCGAGAACGTGCCCATCGGCGTCCACCACCAGGGGATCGGCCACGGTCGTCATCGTCTCGCCTCCCCTACCGTTCGCCGGCCGGTGGGCGTCCCGCGGTCGGCAGCTGGTAGTCGCGGAACCGCTCACGCAGCGTGAGCTTGTGGATCTTGCCGGTGGCGGTCATCGGCATCTCCGGCACGAACACGACGTCGTCCGGGAGCCACCAGCCGGCCACGCTCGGGCGGAGGAACTCGAGCAGGGTCGCGCGGTCGAGCTGGCTGCCGGGCCGACGCGTGACGATCAGCAGCGGCCGCTCCTGCCACTTCGGATGGAAGGCGGCGATCACCGCGGCCTGCATCACCTCCGGATGGCCGCAGGCCGCGTTCTCCAGGGCGATCGAGCTGATCCATTCGCCGCCGGACTTGATGAGGTCTTTCGACCGGTCGACGATCGCCACGTAGCCGTCCGGATCGATCGAGGCAACGTCGCCGGTCTTGAGCCAGCCCTCCGCGTCGAGCGCGTCGCCTGCCCCCTTGAAGTATCCCGAGGAGATCCAGGGCGACTTGGCGCGGAGGTGGCCGATCGCCACGCCGTCGTGCGGCAGGGGCCGCTCCTCGTCGTCGACGATGCGGAGCTGCGCGCCGAACCCGATACGACCGCCGGCCTTCATGCGCTGCTCGAGCTGCTGCTCCGGCGGCAGGTCGAGGGCGCCCGGATGCAGGCTCGGGCTGGTCAGGCCGAGCGCCTCGGTCATACCCCAGAGCTGGTTCACCTCGATGCCCCAGGCCGCAAAGGTCTCCAGCAGGCTGCGCGGCGCGGCCGTGCCCGCGGAATAGACCGTGCGCAGATGCGGCAGCGTCCGGCCCTCGCGCGTCATCCAGTCGGTGAGCATGAGCCACATGGTGGGCACGCCGCACGTGATGGTGACCCGCTCGCCCTCGAGCAGCTCGTACAGCATGGCCGGCTCGTAGTTCCGGCCGGGGAGCACGAGCTTGGAGCCGGTCATGGGTGCGGTGTAGGGAAAGTACCAGCCGTTGGCGTGGAACAGGGGCGCGAGCGACATCAGCGTCTCCATCGCCCCGTTCCGGCTGCCGCGATAGATCCACTCGGTGAAGAGCATCGCCACGAGCACGCTGGACCGATGGGAGTACACGACGCCCTTCGGGTCGCCGGTGGTGCCCGAGGTGTAGCAGATCGACGACGCGTTGCGCTCGTCGAATTGCGGCCACCCGTAGTCGTCGGATTCAGCGGCGAGCAGCTCCTCGTAGCAGAGGAGCGGCTCGAGCGTCGTGCTGCCCGGCATGGCGGAGCGCTCGGCCATCAGGACGAACCCCTTCACCGACTTGAGCCGCGGCGCGAGCTGCTCGGCGAGGGCCAGGGTCGCCGCGTCGATGAACAGCCAGGTATCCTCGGCGTGGTTGACGATGTAGACGATCTGGTCGGCGAACAGCCGCGAATTCACCGGATGCAGCACGGCGCCCGAGCCGGACACGCCGTAGAACAGCTCGAAGTGGCGATGGGTGTTCCAGCCGAGCGTGCCGATCCGGTCACCCGGCCTCACCCCGAGCCGGCCGAGCGCGTTCGCCAGGCGCTTGGTTCGCCGGTGCGCCTCGGCATACGTGTAGCGGTGGATGGTGCCGTCGACGTCGCGCGCGACGATCTCGGTTCCGCCATGAAACTCGGCGGCGTGCTGGATGGCGCTCGAGATCATCAGCGGCATGTCCATGATCAGGCCTTGCAACATGCGTTTCCCTCCTGGGCGGCCCGGCTCAGCTGGCCGCGAGGTTCTGGCTCGCACCAGTGCCAGCCGGAAATGCCCCGCCGCGATATCACCGGATGACCTCATCCGCCCGCGAGAGCAGCGATTGCGGGACCGTCAACCCGAGCACCTTTGCGGTCTTGAGATTGATGACCAGCTCGAAACTGCTTCCCGACCAGGTCGGGCGACATCATGGACTGCCCGGTGAGGTTCCCGCCCGGCCGCGCGAGACTCCTGACGAGCCCGCTCGCGACAGGATCAATGATCAACGCCATGACGATGGGAATCGTGCCGGTCGCTCGCTTTGCCGCCTGGGCTGCTGGCGTACCATACGTCACGATGACGTCCACCTTGAGACGGACCAGGTCGGCCGCGAGGCCGGGAAGCCGGTCGTAGTGTCCCTCCGCCCATCGGGACTCAATCTTGAGGTTCTGACCTTCCACATAGCCCAGTTCGCGCAGGCCTTTCCGGAAGGCCTCGAACAAGACGGCCAAGTCGCTGGGTTGCCACCTGCGTCAGAAGGGGAGGCCGGCGACAGATCGTGCCACTCTTCGACTAGGTACGCCGGTCGTAGACGGTGAACTCGACGAGGTTGTTGTCGGGGTCACGGATGTAAACGCTGGTCGCCGGACCGCGCGCACACGTGCGTGGTCCGGGTCCAGCCTCTGGCACCACGCCGTTACGCTTCAGCAGAGCGAGGACGTCGTCGACGGTCCCGTCCCATTCGAGACAGAAGTCGGCGCCCCCCACCGTTGGCTGCCGCGCTCCGAGGTAGCCCGGGCGCGCAGGCGCCTCAGGTCCGTGAACGTTGATCTTTTGCGCGTCGTTGATCCGGATCGTCGCCATGTCCGGGCGACCCGGCCGTTTTTCCCAGGCGATCGTGAAACCGAGTCCCTGGTAGAAATCCAGGACGCGCTGGAGATCGCCCGCGACAATGACCCAGTGGTCGATGCCCTTAATTCCCAATGCCGGCTCCCTCCGCCACTTCCGCGCATCGGCGGCCCTACATTCCCGCCCCCGTCGCCGAAGG
>QHSC01000001.1 GCA_003220345.1 Candidatus Rokuibacteriota bacterium
ATCGCCCTCGGCGAGAACGAATCCACGCTGTACGGCTTTCGCGAGATCGTGGAGCGGCGGGCCGGCGACATCCTGCAGCCCAGCATCACCAAGGTGGGCGGCATCACGGAGTTCAGAAAGATCGCGGCGCTCGCCCAGGCGGCCAATCTGCCCATCGCGCCCCATTCCTTCTATTTCGGACCGGGGCTGGCCGCGACGCTCCACATGGCGGCCACCTGGGGCGGACCCGTTCCCGTCGAGTTCCCCACGGGCGAGCACGAGACGTCCTTCCTCGCGAATCCCATCACGGCGCGTGACGGTTGCGTCGAGGTGCCGTCGGGGCCCGGGCTCGGCATCGAGATCAACGAGGAGGCGATCCGGAAGCATCCCTACACGGCCGCGGGGGCCAAGCCCTTCGTGCTTCACTAGATCGTTCCGCATGGCGGAATACACGGATCGGGAGCTGATGGTCATCGCGGCGGGCCGGCAGATCCGCGACGGCGACCTCGCCTTCGTGGGCATGCGCCTGCCCCTCCTGGCCTTTGCCTTCGCCAAGCGCACCCATGCCCCGGCCGCCATCGGGCTCTTCGAGAACGGCATCGTCCGGGACGAGCCGGCGCCGGCGACGCTCATGACCATGAGCGACACGCCCAATATTCCCGGCGCTCTGTGGTCCACGGGCACCCTGGAGATCATGGCTCTGCTCCAGCAAGGGCTGGTGGATCTGGGATTCATCGGCGGCGCAGAGATCGACAGGCACGGCAACCTCAACACCAGCTACATCGGCGACTGGCGCAAGCCGACGCTTCGCCTGCCCGGGAGCGGGGGCGCCGCGGACATCGCGTGCCTCGCCAGGCGCTTCGTCGTCATCATGCCGCAGGAGAAGCACCGATTCCGCGAGCGGGTGGACTTCATCACCTCGCCGGGCTTCGGGGACGGCGCGGGGTGGCGCGAGCGCGTGGGGCTGCGCGGCGGCGGGCCGGCGGCCGTCATCACCACACTAGGCGTTTACGGCTTCGACGAGACGACGCGCGAGATGGTTCTCATGTCCTGGCATCCGGGCCAGACGGTGGCGAGTGTCAGGGCCGCCACGGGCTGGGATCTCCGCGTGGCCGCGGACTGCCACGAGACGCCCACGCCCACACGCGCCGAGCTCGACATCGTGCGTGCCTGCGACCCCGAGGGCTTCTGGACGCGCAAGCCGGAGTGACTCTCTGCATCCGGGGTTTCACCCCGGCTTCCAGGCCACCATGAGCCGGGTGAGGCCGGGAATGACGTGCCGGACCTCGATGTCCCGAAACCCTACCGCTCTGATCTTGTCCTGGAGCCCAGCGGGGGTGAAGGAGACGGCCTCCGGGTTGAACAGGAAGGGCACGAACCAGAGCGCCGCTCCCCGGGGGCCGCGGCGATCGTCGTCGACGAAGAAGTCGTGCACGAGGAGCGTGCCTCCGCCACGCAATGCGGCGTACGACAACTGGAAGAGTCTGGGGATTGCGGGCCCCCCGACAGCGCTCAAGAGGTAGGACAGGAGCACGACGTCTTGATCCCCTGGCCATGTGGTGCTGAGCGCATCGCCAGATAGGACTCTGATGCGATCTGCCAAGCCGGCCCCCGCGATGTAGCGCTCCGCGACCCGGGTCACGTTCGGAAGGTCGAGTATCGTCGCGTGGAGCGTGGGAAAGCGGCGGCACAGCGTGATGCTGAATGCCCCGCTCCCGCCAGCGACATCCAGGAGACGAGTCGCGCCGGTGAGATCGACCTGCTTCTGGATGACGGCGGCGGGTCCCAGAGACCCCACGTGCTGCGCACGCGTGAAGTAGTCGGCCTCCTCGGGATTCTCCATCACGTCGTAGACCGATGCGGGAGCCTGGGCCCGAAGGGCCTTGTCGAGGTTCAACAGCAAGGGATAGAGCTGGCGATCGATCTGAAAGCGGAAGTAGTCACCGAAGTAAAGGGGAGAGGTCGAGACCAAGTATTGTTGGCACGCGGGCGCGTTGGCGAATCCATCCGCACCGTCCTCGATCAACCCCAGGCTGACGCAGGCGGTGAGCAGCGTTTCGAGTCTGTTCCCTCCAATTCCCGTCTCTCCCTGGAGGTCGGAAAGTCGCCGCGGTCCGCCGGCGAGCATGTCGAAGATCTTGGCGTTCAGGGCAGCAAAGAGAACCTTCGAGGCGATGAAGCCGTACGCGAGGTTGGAGATCTCTCGCACGTCCGAGATGGGAGCCACGTGGGCCTCCTCAGCGCCGAGCGCGTCGCCTCGGCGGTATCCCCCCGGCGCCCAAGAGGCCCTCCAGCGCACGCTCAACCTTTTGCTGCTGCGCCGCCGTGGTCACTGCGCCGAAGAGGGCCTGGAAGTTCGGGTGGGTGACGCCGCTTTCGATGAAGACATAGCGCTTGGCGCACAGCACCCCGGCGAGGATGTCCTGCTTGTCGGCCTCTTTCAGCGAGCGCCCGAGATATCGCTCCAGGTTCTGGACGTCAAGGGCCGCCTGCCGCTGGAGGAGGCCGTCCACCGCGGCGACCAAACCGATCAGGTCGTCGATGGCCGTATCTCGCTCAGCCTCCGTCAGGGGCTCGAAGGCCCGGAGCGTCTCGAGATGATCCATCTTGGCGTGCTGGGCCTCCTCCAGCCAGTGATGCTTGAAGATGTGCTTCGTGAACCCATCCAGGGCGCCGTCGTCCTTGAACGCCGTGAGGTAGTGCAGCTGCGTGAACCACTCGATGGCGGCGGTCAGCAAGAGCGTGGCGCCCGTGCTCTTGCCGAGAACGGCCCGGGCCACCGCCTTCTCCTCCCCGATGAGGGCAAGGGGAAAACCGACCGCCTCGTCCACCAGAGAGCGGATCTCACGGAAGAGGTTCATGTGCTTCACCTCTTCCGCGGCGAAATTGACGAGGGCATCGAAGGCCACGCGGTTGTCGATCGCGAAGTCCTGCGCGAGGCTCACCATCTTGGGCGCGATGAACTCCTCGACGTAGCCGAAGAGATGCGCATAGGCTCCCATCTCCACGTGAGTGAGCTTCGTCTTCTCGTCGTCGGCCAAACACGAGATCCTGGCCGTGCCCGAGAGCTGTGAGGGGAGCCACCGACGGGAGCGGTCGAATCGATGGGTCCCGAGGACGTCGCTGACTCTCCAGTTGACTCGGTAGGCAGTCTGCAGACATTCCGCATAAGAGTACGTGGGCATGGATCCCTCCCCGCGAAAAGTGGACACCGGTCCTTCCCGCGCGGAGATCATCCCGGCCGGCCGTCAGCGCGCCGTCATCGCAACGTCACCAGGGTCGCTTGACTCCCGCGGCGGGC